>DATNNS010000264.1:0-7704 GCA_035601715.1 Rhizomicrobium sp. | reverse complement strand
CCGCCCGCCGCCGCCGTTCCGCCCAGGAACGCCGTCGGCAGGGTCCAGAACACGACCAGCGCCGCATAGAAGCCCACCGTCGCGAGCGTCAGCGTGACGACCGACCACAAATTCGCACCCAGCAATGCGCTGGCGAACAGGCTGGCGGCGGCAAGAAGCGCGGGTATCACGATGTGGAAGCTGCGCTCGCGCCTGCGGTCGCTCGAGCGCGCCCAGGCGATCATCGCGAGCAGCGCGGCAACATAAGGCATCGCCACCACGAAGCCCGTTTCGACATTCGAAAATCCCATCGCCTTGACGATCTGCGGCAGCCACAGACTGACGCCGTAGATCGCCAGGATGATTCCGAAATCGGCAAGCGCGAGAATCCACACTCGCGGATCGAGCAGTCCGGCGCGCAATCCGCCGCGCGCCACCTCGTCGCGCGCATGCGCCGCCGCGAGAACCTGCTTCTCGCCGTCGCTCAGCCAAGTGGCGCGCGCGGGATTGTCGGGCAGCCAGGCCAGTACCGCGAACGCCAGCAAGCAGGACGGCAGCCCCTCGAGGATGAACAGCCACTGCCAGCCGTGCAGCCCGCGGATGCCATCCATCCCGAGAATGAATCCCGAGATCGGCGAACCGAAGATGTTGGCGACCATGATCGAAACGAGGAACAGCGAATTGAACTGCGCCCGCGTCGCGGGCGGAAACCAGTAGGTCAGATAGAGCATCATGCCGGGGAAGAACCCGGCTTCCGCCGCACCCAGCAGGAAGCGCAACGCATAGAAACTGTTCGGCCCGCGCACGAAGGCGGTGGCCATCGAGATGAGGCCCCAGCTCAGCATGATGCGGAACGTCCACAGCCGCGCGCCGACGCGCCCCATCACCACGTTCGACGGCACTTCGAAAAAGAAATAGCCGATGAAGAACATCCCCGCGCCCCAACCATAGGCCTGGGCATCGAGCGCGATGTCCTTGTTCATCGTCAGCGCGGCGAAACCGACATTCACGCGGTCGAGGAAATTGACGACATAGAGCAATCCCATGAACGGGATCAGCCGCCACGCCGCCTTGGCCAATATGCGCGCTTCTTCGTTCATCCGCCCCCGCCAGGGACGGAGCTTAGGGGATCGCCGCCCGGTGGTGCACGGATTTTTTCACCGGCACGCCGCGCGCGTCGGCCTGCGCCACCAGCGCGCCGCAATCGGCATTGTCGGCCAATCCCGGATTGACGAAGGGCAGCAGGGCGGCGAGCGGCGCCGCGAAAACGCCCAGCGCGACGCCGATGCCGGCCTGCGGCAGCGCCTTGCTCGCATCGACGCCGACATGGGGTGACTGCAGCGACCCCGTGATCTCGATCGGCGCGTCGAGCCGGCCGATGCGGAATTTCTTGGGCTGGCCCGACAGCGTGAGGTTCAGCGTCTCGTTCTTGAGATTGACGCTGCCCTGCCCGGTCGCCGACACGACGTCGGTATCGAAGGTGACGCGCCGCGCCGACAGCAATCCGTCATGCGCGTCGAACGACGCCACCATGCAGCGCAGGTTGGTCGAGGACTTGTCGCCCGTCAGCAATTCCAATCCGCCGTTGATCAGATCGATGCCGACAAGTTCCGCGAACGCCTTGCGGATCTGGCCGTGCGGCACCACCAGCGTGAACGTGCCGTTGGCGCTGGAGGCGGTCTTGTGGACGGAGTTGCCGGTGCCTGCGAGCTTCGCGCGCGCCTCCACCATGCCTTCCAGCGGCGGCGGATTTTGTCCCGGCGAAAATTGATCGAGCGAAAGATCGCGCAGGCGAAGGTCGAGCGCCGTGGCCGGCACGTCACGGCTCGCATCGACCCTGACGGTACCGTCGATACGGCCCTTCACCAGCGTCAGCGACAGCGGATCGAAGATCAGCACGCCGTGGTCGAGCGACAGGCGCATCGACAGCCGGCGCAGCGGCAGATCCTGCGACTCGATGCGGTCGGCGGCGTAGGAAATGCGCGCATCCATCTGGCGCACGCGGTCGACGTCGAGCGGGGTATCGGGAAGGTAGAGTGAAACGGGCGACGCGCCGCTTTCGACCGTGATCATTCCCTTCGCGGACTTCGCGGGCTGCGATGGCGCAGGCGCTTTCGGGGCGCTGTTGCGACCCTTGCCGCCGCCGAACAGGAACCCCAGATCGTCGAAGATCACATGATGCGAATGCAGGTCGCCGGTAAGGAAAAGACGCTCGCCGGAGGCGTCTACCACAAGCGTGCCGCTCAGATCGCTATGGCCAATACGGCCGGTCAGATCATCGAGCCGATAGGTCTGGCCGTCGCGGGAGAACGTGCTTGTGAGCGCATAGGGCGGCGTGCTCGGCATGACGAGGCCGGTCAGGTAATAGAGATCGGCCAGCGTGTTGCCGGACATCACCGTGTGCGCCTGCAGGGCGCCGAAATCGAACGGATGCGTCACCGTTCCATCGGCAACGATGTGTGTCGCGCCGGCGCGCACGTCGAGCGTGAAAGGATAGGGCTTGCTCTCGTCCACATTGAGCAGCGGCGCGCCGCGCACATCGGCGGTGAACGGTTCGCGGTTGAGCGTGCCGTTTCCGGTCATCCAGAAACCGCGTCCCTGGCCCTTCGCGCTTTCGTTGGAATTGATCGTGCCGGTGAAGACGAGCTTGCGGCGCTCGTCGGTGATCGACAACTGCGCGTTGCGGACGATGAAGTGCTTGACCGGCGGGAGGCGCAGCGGCGCGTTATCCCGGTCGTTCCCGAAATTCCAGTTCTCGCGGCCTTGCGGATCGCGCACCAGCCGGAAGCTCGCATTTTCGACATCGATCAGGGGCACTTTCGCATGGCCGCCGAACAGCGGCAGCAGCCGCACGTCGAAGACGAGATGGCCGATGTCGATCATGTCGCCGCCGCCGGCCCAGTCGGTGTTGGAGACGCGCAGGCCGTTCACCTCCACGCGCGGCGTCAGCGACCAGATATGGACATGCAGGTCGCCGTCGATATGCACGGTGCGGCCGGTGCGCAGCGACGCCCAGCGCGCCGCCGGTCCGCGCATCGTGTTCCAGTCCAGCGTCGCCAGCGCGATAAGGAGAGCTGCGACGATGCCGCCGCACACGATCAGGCCCCAATGCACGGTCTGGAAGGCGGGGTCCCCGCGCAGCTGCGCCGCGCGCGCGGCCTTGGCGGCGCGTGTTTCATCGGCACCCGGGCTCGTATCGGCGCCCCAGCGCCAAGCCGTCCGTAGACGGGCACGGGCGGAACTCCAGCCCCGGTCGATGTCGGACCAGACAGTCATCAAGCCTCGGATTGGCGCCACCAATCCTTAAGACCTGAAGCCGCCAGACGTTCCGCGCCGAAGCGCGGGCAAAAAATGGCGACTTCTGAATGGCTTAGGCTATTTTGCCCCAACTATTGCCCCTCATCGGTCATTCCGCTACACACCCGGCGCGACTGCGGTCGTGGGAGGCCTTTCAAAGGCTTAGCCGGATGTCCGGCGTTCCCGCGATCCGATGTGGGCGCCGGCAATCCCTGCCGCGCTTCATACCGCAGCCCGATGAAAGGGACTGACATGGCTCTTTACGAGCGTCTTCTGATCGCGCGCCAGGATATCAGCGCGCAGGCGGTCGACGCACTCGCCACCCACCTCAAGACCATCGTTGAAGGCGAAGGCGGCAAGGTCGAGAAGCAGGAATATTGGGGCCTGCGTTCGCTCGCTTACCGAATCAAGAAAAACCGCAAGGGGCACTATGTGCTCCTCAACCTCAATGCGCCGGCCAAGGCGATCCATGAGCTCGAGCGCCAGCTCAAGATCAACGAGGACGTGCTGCGCCACATGACCGTGAAGGTCGAGCAGTTCGACGTCTCGGCCAACAAGAACAAGCGCGAGCGTGAAGACCGCAAGCCGGAAGGCGCCGTCGACGCCGCGGAAGGAGCCGCACTATGAGTTACGGTGGTGATCGTGGTGGAGACCGCGGCGGGGATCGCGGTGGAGATCGTTCCGGCGGAGCCGCCGGCGGCCAGCGCCGCCCGTTCTTCCGGCGCAAGAAGACCTGCCCGTTCTCCGGCGCCAACGCGCCGAAGATCGACTACAAGGACGTGAAGCTGCTGCAGCGCTTCATTTCCGAGCGCGGCAAGATCGTGCCGAGCCGCATCACCGCAGTGTCGACCAGCAAGCAGCGCCTGCTCGCCAACGCGATCAAGCGCGCGCGCTTCATGGCGCTGCTGCCCTACGTCGTGAAGTGAGGACCGCACCATGCAAGTGATCCTGCTCGAACGAGTCGAAAAACTCGGCCAGATGGGCGACGAGGTTCGCGTGAAAAGCGGCTTCGCCCGCAATTTCCTGCTGCCCAAGAAAAAGGCGCTGCGCGCCACCAAGGCCAACCGCGAATACTTCCAGACCCAGAAAACCCAGCTCGAAGCGCGCAATCTCGAGCGCAAGGGCGAGGCCGAGAAAATCGCCAAGTCGCTGGACGGCAAGACCTTCATCCTGCTGCGCCAGGCCGGCGACCGCGGCCAGCTATACGGCTCGGTCTCGCCGCGCGATATCTCCGACGTCATCACTGCCGGCGGCTTCTCCATCAGCCGCACCCAGGTGCCGCTCGACCAGGCGATCAAGTCGATCGGACTGGTCAAGCTTTACGTCGTTCTGCATCCCGAAGTGCGCGTCCAGGTGACGATCAACGTCGCCCGCACCGAAGACGAAGCCGAACGCCAGGCGCGCGGCGAGGACGTGCTGGCCGAGCGCAGCGCCGAGGAAGAAGCCTCTGCCGAAGCCAAGGTCGCGGCCGAGGAACTGTTCGAGGAAGGCGCCGGGCCCAAGAAGGAAGAGGACGACAGCGCGGAAGCGGAAGAAGAGTAGATTTTCTTCGGGCGCATCGCGATTGCATCATTTGGCGGGCGCGCGTGAGCGGCCCGCCAAATTTTTTTCTCGCGAAAACGGCGTGGCATTCTGTGAGTCTTCCGAAATATCTATGAATTCGAAGTGGTTGCGCGCTGTAAATTCGAATTTAACGAATGATACCAAAAGGTTGATCGCACTTTCGCGGAACGATAGTGGCGTCAGCCGGTTAGCTGCTGTATGAGCGCCGCCAAGTTAGCACCCACCATCCTGATCGTCGAAGACGAACCGATTCTGCGCATCTACGCCGCAAGCGTGCTCGAAGACGCGGGCTTCAAGGTTATCGAGGCAGGAAACGCAGAGCACGCGTTGTCCTTATTCTCGACAAATCCCGACATCGCGGTGCTGTTCACCGACATCAACATGCCGGGCGACATGGACGGTCTGGCACTGGCCGCCGAAGTTCACCGCCGCCACCCCGACGTTCACCTGATCGTGACCTCGGGCAAAATCATGCCCGCCAAGGACGATTTGCCCGACGACAGCAAGTTCCTTCCCAAGCCCTACGCAGCAGAGCGCATCACCCGGACCGTGGCGCAGATGCTCTCCTGACGCTCGCTTGCGGACGCCGGGCGGCGTATAACCCGCCGTCCAGCGAAGGATCGCAGCATGTCCGTCGTCGTCCAGACCAAGCGCGTCACCGTTCCCGAAATCCGCGCACACAAGAACGCCAAGCCTGTCGTGTGCCTGACCTGCTATCACGCGCACACCGCCAAACTGCTCGACGCCCATGTCGATCTGATGCTGGTGGGCGACAGCCTCGGCATGGTGATGCACGGGATGGAGAACACGCTCGGTGTCACGCTCGACATGATGATCTCGCACGGCAAGGCGGTGATGCGCGGGAGCAAACACGCGCTCGTCGTCGTCGACATGCCGTTCGGCTCCTATGAAGAATCGCCGCAGATCGCGTTCCGCAACGCCGCGCGCGTCATCCAGGAGACCGGCTGCACGGCGGTCAAGATGGAAGGCGGCGCGCGCATGGCCGAGACCGTCGCCTATCTCGCGAGCCGCGGCATTCCGGTGATGGGCCATATCGGGCTGACGCCGCAGATGATCCAGGTCATGGGCGGCTTCAAGACGCAGGGACGCACACCGGCCGAATGGCCTGCTATCGAGGCCGACGCGAAGGCCGTTGCCGAGGCCGGCGCCTTTGCCGTCGTGCTCGAAGGCATGGCCGAACCCCTCGCCGCCCGGATCACGCAGCTCATCGCGATCCCGACGATCGGCATCGGCGCGTCGGCCGCGTGCGACGGCCAGATCCTGGTGATGGAGGACATGCTGGGCCTCAATCCGAGCCCGCCCAAATTCGTCCGTCAGTACGCACAGCTTGGCCCCGAGATCGAGACCGCGGTGAAGGCCTATGCGGCCGACGTCCGCGCGCGGACGTTCCCGGGCGCGGAAAACGTCTATCCGATGAAGAAAATCGGCTGATTGCCTGCCTTAATCATTGCTGGCGTTTCACCGGACCGCGAGTTGCGCAGGGCCGGGCAAGCCGCTAAATCATCGCGCGGCCAAGGCTTTAGGCTGGTCAGCCGGCCGCGAAAGGAATCCTCGTGAGCGACATCTTTCGGGAAGTCGAGGAAGAAGTCCGCAAGGAACGCTTCGACAAGCTGTGGAAGGACTATGGCGATTACGTCATCGCCGGCGCTTGCCTGATCGTGATCGGGGCGGCTGGCCTGCAGCTCTGGCGCACCTACGACCAGCGCCAGCATCTCGCGGCGTCCGACCAATATGCCATGGCCGAGGCGATGCTGGAGAACGGTCAGGCGGCACAAGCCGCCGACGCTTTCGGGCATCTCGCCGATAGCGCGCCGGGCGGCTACAAAACGCTCGCGCGGCTGCAACACGCCGACGCGCTGATGGCGGCCGGCGAACGCGGCGACGCGCTTCACGTCTACAAGGATATCGCGGCCGGCGATGACGACCTGCTCGGCGCTGTTGCGCGCATCCACGCCGCCTGGGCGATCGCCGATTTCGCGACGCGCGACGAAATCGCGTCGACGCTTGGGCCGCTCGCCGATGCCGCCAATGCCTGGCGCCCGATGGCGCAGGAAGTTCTCGCCTATTCGGACTATCGCAGCGGCAATACCAAAGCCGCGCTCGCCGAATACCAGGCCGTCGTCGCCAATCGCGATGCGCCGGCGCCGTTGCGCGAACGCTGCAAGGCGATGGCGGATTTCCTGATCGCCGGCGGCGATGCCAATTACGGGACGGTTCCGCCGCCCAAACCCGTTCCGGCCGCGCCCGGCGCCGTCACTCCCAACCCGAGTACACCGACCCCATGAGAAAACTGCTTTTCAGCGCGGCGTTCTGCGTCGCCGCCGTCGCGCTTGCCGGCTGCGAGCAGCTCGACACGATCCGCGACGCGACGTCGGGCTGGTTCAGTTCCGCCAAGAAATCCGACATCAAGGGCGAACGCATCTCCGTAATGTCGCTGGACTCCTCGCTCAAGCCCGATCCGGACCTCGCCAAGATCGACGTCACGCTGCCGCCGCCCTATCGCAACAGCGAATGGCCGCAGCCCGGCGGCTACGCGGCCAACGCGATGTATCATCTCGAAGCGGCCGGTCCGCTGCAGCCCGCCTGGCAGCAGGAAGCCGGCAAGGGCTCGGACACCGACTCGCGGCTGACCGCGCCGCCGGTGGTCGCCGGCGGCCATGTCTTCGTGCTGGACGCCGAGGCGCACGTCTATGCGTTCGACGCGGGCAGCGGCAAACCGGTGTGGGACAAGTCGCTGGCGCCCATCGGCGGCGACGGCAAGTTCCTCGGCGTGTTCGGCTCCGACCATTCGATCGATCCGTCCAAGGGCTTCGGCGGCGGCGTCGCGTTCGACAACGGCAGGAT
>DATNNS010000263.1:0-3060 GCA_035601715.1 Rhizomicrobium sp. | reverse complement strand
CGAAGCCCCGCCGGTGCCGCCGGGAAATAAACTTTAACGCCGCGTGGCCGCGCTGGCGCACTGGCGCGAACGCGATTTGTATTGTCATACTTGGCCGATGAGTTTCCGGGTGGGCCTTTCGTGACCGACCAGCGTACCGCGCGTTTGCCGCAGTTTTTTTTGACTCCGGGCGGGCCCTGCCCGTATCTGCCCGGCCGCGTCGAGCGCAAGGTCTTTGCCCGGCTCAACGGTTCCTATGCCCAGGGCCTCAACGAGGCGCTGACCCATTCCGGTTTCCGCCGCAGCCAGATGATCGCCTACCGCCCGGCTTGCGACGGCTGCAATGCCTGCGTCTCGGTGCGCATCGTGGTGGCGGATTTCGTTCCCTCGCGCAGCCAGAAGCGCATCCAGCGGCGCAACGCCGATCTCTCCCGTCACGAAGTGACCGCAGAGGCCACGCGCGAGCAGTTCGCGCTGCTGCGCACCTATCTCGATTCGCGCCACGCCGGCGGCGGCATGTCGGACATGGGCCTGTTCGATTACGTCGCGATGGTCGAGGAGACGCCCGTCAACACCCATATCGTCGAATACCGCCGGCGCGCGAGCGACGGCGAGGATGAAATCCTGGTCGCCTGCGCGCTGACCGACGTGCTGCGCGACGGTTTGTCGATGGTCTACAGCTTCTACCATCCCGGCGACGTCTCGCGCAGTCTCGGCTCGCAGATGATCCTGGATCATGTCGAAGCGGCGCGGCTGCGGGGATTGTCCTACGTCTATCTCGGCTACTGGATCCACGGCAGCGCGAAGATGGACTACAAAGCCAAATTCCAGCCGCTGGAAGCCTTGGGACCCGAAGGCTGGGCAAGGCTGCAGAAGTAGGCCCTATCAGTC
This sequence comes from Rhizomicrobium sp., assembly GCA_035601715.1. Lineage (GTDB taxonomy): Bacteria > Pseudomonadota > Alphaproteobacteria > Micropepsales > Micropepsaceae > Rhizomicrobium. The sequence continues at coordinate 2,190 of DATNNS010000263.1, read as the reverse complement.
GCTCGTCGAAACCGCGCGCAGCATGATCAGCTCGTCATAGGTCCGCCCGCCGACACGCAGGGAATTGGGATATCGGCCGATCGCGCGGAACCCGTGACGCTCGTAGAAGCGGATCGCGCGGGCATTTTCGGCATTCACCGTCAGCTTGATCTGCTCCACGTCACGGGAGGCGTGATCGATAACGGTGTCGATCAAGACGCCGGCAAGGCCGCTGCCGCGGACACCGGCCTTCACATACATCGCGCCAAGCTCGCCGGTATGGGCGATCTTGCTTGAGCGCGGACGCGCGAGGACGGCGAGGCCGCTGAGCGCATCGTCGACAAATCCGCCGAACGTCGCCGCCGTCGCCATGCGCGCAAGCCATTGCTCCGGCGTGAGCGCCTCCTCGATCTCCAGATCGGCACCGAAACATTCCGGGTGCAGGCGCAGCGCCTCCAGCCGGATCGCGCGCATCGCGTCGAGGTCGTCGGGCGTCAGGCGCCTGACGGTCGCGCTCATGTATCGGATCCGCCAAAGCGCGCGGTCCATTCGGCGATCTGCTCGTCGGTGATCTTGGCGAACAGCACCTCCGGCGCGCGGATCGGCATGCCGGCTTCGAGCTGGTTCAGATACGCATCCATCGGCCCTTCTGGCCACGGAATGATCTCCGGTACATCCTGGATCGCTTCATGAATCTTGCGCGCATAGGTCGGCATGACGGGCCACGACAGATGGCCGAACAGATGCACGAGATTGAGCCCCATCCGCACGCCCACCGCCGCCTTGGCGCGGTCGGTCTTGAAATGCGTCCAGGGTGCCGCGCGCGTGACATATTCGTTGCCGGCGACCCAGATCGCGCGCAATTCGCCGAGCGCCTTGCGGAATTCGATCGCCTCGAAATGCTCCGTATACGTCTTGACGCGCGCGTCGAGCTCGCGGCAGAGCGCCTGTTCCTCCTCGCCATAGTCGCCCTCGCCCGGCACCTGGCCGTCGAAACGCGCGGCGCAGAACTTCGTCACCCGGTTGACGAAATTGCCCAGCACGTCGGCGAGGTCCTTGTTCACCACGGCGGCGAAATGCTCGAAGGTGAAATTGCTGTCCGAGCCCTCCGGCGAATTGGCGGTGAGGTAATAGCGCCAGTAGTCGGCGGGCGCGATCTCGAGCGCCGAATCCATGAAGATACCGCGCTTCTGCGAGGTCGAGAACTTGCCGCCTTCGTAATTGAGGTAGTTGAAGCCCTTGAGCCGGTCGACGCGCTTCCACGGCTCGCGTGTGCCGATGATCATCGCCGGGAAGATGATGGTGTGGAACGGCACGTTGTCCTTGCCCATGAATTCGTAATAGGTGACGTCCTTCGCGTCGTACCACCACGAGCGCCAGGCATCGCCCTTGGCATTGGCGTCCGCCCATTCCTTGGTGGCGCCGATATATTCGATGGGCGCGTCGAACCAGACGTAGAACACCTTGCCCTTCAGCCGGCCGTCGCCGATGTCGTCGGGCACGGCGATGCCCCATTCGAGGTCGCGGGTGATGCCGCGATCCTGCAGGCCTTCGTCCAGCCATTTGTTGGCGATGGAGGTGACGATCACCGGCCAGTCGTTTTTGTGGCTCGCGATCCAGGCGCGCAATTCGTCCACCGCCTGGGATTGCTTGAGGAAGAGATGTTCGCTGTCGCGGATCTCGATGTCGCGCGCGCCGGACACCGCCGAGCGCGGATTGATCAGATCAACCGGATCGAGCACGCGCGTGCAGTTCTCGCACTGGTCGCCGCGTGCGTTCTCGTAGCCGCAATGCGGACAGGTGCCGATGACATAGCGGTCGGGCAGGAAGCGTCCGTCGGTTTTGGAATAGGCCTGCTTGGAGCTGCGCACGTCGAGCCAGCCGTTCTTCCACAGCTGGCGGGCGAAATGCAGCGTCAGCTCGCGATTCTGTTCGCTGGAGGAGCGGCCGAAATGATCCCACGACAGGCCGAAACGCGCGCCCAGATCGCGCTGCACCGCGTGCCATTTGTCGCAATAGTCGCGAACCGGGATGCCTTCCTCCTGCGCCGCCAGCTCGATCGGCGCGCCATGCTCGTCGGTGGCGCAAATCGCCAGCGTCTCGCGGCCGCGCGCGCGCTGGAATCGCGCGAAGACATCGGCCGGCAGCAGCGAGCCGACCAGATTGCCCAGATGCTTCACGCCGTTGACGCTCGGGATGGCGCTGGTGATC
>DATNNS010000262.1:0-8105 GCA_035601715.1 Rhizomicrobium sp. | reverse complement strand
TTGACGGTCTGGCCCGGCCATTCGTCGAGCTTTACCTTGGCTGAGTTGGCGGCGAATTGGACACCATCGTCGGTTCCCTGATGCAGGTTAGCGAGGTGAAGCCACAGGACCGCGACCGGGTCCGGCGGGTTCAGCGAACGCGCTTTTTCGAAATCGGAAGCAGCGTCGGCGAAGCGGCCTTGTGCGAAATAGTCATAGCCGCGATCGAGATAGCTGCCTTCGAAGTCCGGCTTCAGTTTCAGGCCCATAGCGTCGTCCGCCAAAGCCAGATCGTACTTGCCCGTCAGAACATAAACAGAGGAGCGCCACGCATAGGCGCCAAACGTGTTGGCGTCCACGCCAAGCGCCGCGTCGTAATCGGCGAGCGCCTTGTCGAAGTTGCCCATCTCTTCATAAGTTTGGCCGCGCAAAATATACGCGGCCGGGAGGTCATCGGGGATGTCGGACTTCGTCGCGATGGCCTGCGTGGCATCGACGATTGCGTGGTCGTAGTCACGCTTGAGAATGTTTGCGCGCGCGCGTATCAAGTAAGCTGTGACGCGATATTTGGCGTCGCCCGTCTCAATCACATTCGTGCAGAACTGGACCGCCAGCGTCTCATAGCCTTCCTGGCTGGCCGCGAGGCACTTGCAGAGATCGGCGGTGCAGGTGACCGACATGTATTTTGGCACGAAGATGGTCATGTAGGGTGTCGCGCTGGCGGCATTCGCCAGCGCGAGAAGCAATCCGAAAAACAAAAGCCGTCGCATGGCCCCCTCCGGTCCCGGCGCCCCCGAAACCATAGCACGCCCGGGCCGCGATGGTTTGGGGAGGCAGAACGCTCTCCGCCAGGCCTGCGGCCATCGCTGCGACCGTTTCGACAACGTTGTCAGGCGCACCGCCGCTGACTATAAGCGCGGCGTCTTACGCACAGAGTCGCACAATGCCCGATTATGCCGCCCAGCGCCTGAACATGGTCGAGTCCCAGATCCGGGCGAACGACGTCACCGATGTGCGCGTCCAGGCGGCGTTGGGTGCGGTGCTGCGCGAGCGGTTCGTGCCCGCGGTCCGGCGCGGCACGGCTTATGTCGATGCGGCGGTCGAGCTTGTTGCCGGCCGCTATCTGCTGGAGCCGCGCAGCTTCGCCAAGCTGCTGCAGTTGGCCGAAATCCTTCCCGGCGACAAGGTGCTCGATGTCGGTTGCGCCACCGGCTATTCGACCGCCGTGCTGGCGAAGATCGCGCAGCATGTGATCGGGCTGGAGCAGGACGCCGATCTGGTGCGCATCGCCTCCGATATGATCCCGGCGGTGGGTGCGGCCAATGTGCAGGTGATCCAGGGCGGCCTGGCGCAAGGCTATCCCGCCGGCGCGCCTTATGACGTGATCCTGATCAATGGCGCCGTCGAGCAGGTTCCCGAGGCGCTGCTGGCCCAGCTTGCCGAGGGTGGGCGGCTCGTGACGGTCATTCAACAGGGCGCCCAGGGTCGGGCCACCGTGTTCCTGCGCCAGGACGGCCATGTCGGCCACCGGGCGGCTTTTGACGCGGCTGCGCCAATACTGGCTGGTTTTCGTCAACCCGCTGGATTTGTTTTCTAAAATGGGGACATTAGGGGCGCTTTGAACTGGGCGGGCCCGGTGTCGGGGAATCGTGCGATGCGGAGGGTGATGGCGTTTGCGCTGGCGGTCGCGTGCCTGCCGGTCTGCGCCCGCGCGACCGAAGTGTTCACGCTGCGCCAGGCCCTCGGCGTGGCCTATGAGACCAATCCCCAGCTCGATGCCCAGCGCGCGGCCCTGCGCGCAACAGACGAAAATGTGGCCGGCGCCAATGCGGGTTGGCGGCCATCGATCAACGCCCAGGGCAGCTATGGCTTTCAGGATCCGACCGGCGGGTTCCCCGCCACGCAAAGTCACCCGCTATCCGGTCAGCTGGTGATCTCGCAGCCGCTGTTCCGCGGTGGACGAACAGTTGCCGAAGTGAGCAGAGCGAAGGCGCAGGTCCGCGCCGGCCGAGCCCAGCTCAGCAATACCGAGGAGGACGTCCTGCTCGATGCTGTCACCGCCTACATCGATGTGGTGCGCGACGCCAAGACGCTCCGGCTGCGGCAAAGCAATGTCGCCGGCCTGCAAAAGCAACTCGACGCCACGGAGGAACAGCGCAAGGTGGGCGAGCTGACCCGCACCGACGTCGCCCAGGCCCAGGCGCGGCTTTCCGGCGCCGAAGCCGATCTGACGACCGCCAAGGGCCAGCTGCAGGTCAGCCGCTCGAGCTTCGAGCATGTCATCGGCCGCCCGGCAGAAACGCTGGAAGAGAATCCGCCATTGGCCGTCATGCCCAAGACGCAGGAGCAGGCCATCCAGCAGGCGCTGAAACAGAACCCGTTTCTGGTCCAGGCGCAGGAGAATGCGCGCGCCGCCGGCTATGCCGTGGACGACGCGCTGGGCGCGCTGCAGCCGCAGGTTTCTCTGCAAGGCGAACTCCAATATGGCGAGGACCAGCCCAACGGTTTCGGCGGCATCACGACGACCCGACTGAAGGCGGTGGTGGGCCAGGTCACCGTACCGATCTATCAGGGCGGCTCGGACGAGGCACAGGTGCGCCAGGCCAAGGAACAGCGCAGCCAGGCGCAACTCTCCGTCGCCGACGCCGAGCGGCAGGTTCTGGATGCGACGCGCAGCGCCTGGGAAAGCTGGCGCGCCGCCGAAGCCTCTATCGACTCCAACCGCGCCGAAGCCGCCGCGGACCAGACCGCGCTCGACGGCGTGCAGCAGGAGCAGCAGGTCGGCACGCGCACGGTGCTCGACGTGCTGAATGCGCAGGCCGAGCTGCTCGATGCCCAGGTCGCGGTGGTCGTGGCGGAGCGCAATGCCACCATCGCGGCCTACCAGCTCCTGTCTGCGATGGGGGTGCTGACGGCCCGCGGTCTCGCGCTACCCGTCAAATATTATGACCCCGAGCAGCACTATAACGAGGACTCCAGTCGCTGGTTCGGCCTGGGCAATTAGAAAGGAAAAGTGAAATCCACCCGGCCGCGTTAACGCCGTCTTTCCTTCTTTCGCCAATTGTCCTAGGGTCTTACGTGTGTCCGCGTACCCTTCGCGGCCGGAGCTCCCAGATGGCATCGAATCCCCAGCACGAACCGACCATGGAGGAAATCCTCGCCTCCATCCGCAAGATCATTTCAGAAGATTCCCCCGAGGCGCCGCCCGACCCCGCGCCCGCCAAGGCCGCCGACGCGGCCGATACGGACATTCTCGAACTGACGCAGGAAGTGCGCGAGGAACCGGCTCCGCCACCGCCGGTCGTGCAAGCCGAAGCGCCGAAGCCCGCGCCGAAACCGGCCGACGATGTGGTGTTCGAAACCGTCGAGGAGCCCAAAGTGACCGCAACGCCGCCATCGCCCGAAGGCATCTTCTCGGACAAGACCCGCAAGGCGATCGACGACGCCTTCGCCAATCTCGACGCGCCCGAAGAAGCCGCGTCGCCGCCCGCCACAACCGCGGCCGCATCACGGCCTGCGCTCGATGGAGATTCCGTCGAAGCAGTGTTCGAGCGCGCCGTGCGTGATGCCGTCGGACCACATATCGACCAGTGGATGGCCGGCCAGAAGGACGAACTGCTGTCTTCGATGAAGCCCTTGATCCGCGACTGGATGGACGAACATTTCCCGGCGCTGCTTGAAGGCGCCGTACGGGATGAAGTCGCCCGCGCCGTAAAAGCGCGCGGCAAACGCTGACCCCGGCCTGAACGCAACCCGGGGCGAATGGCCCCGGACAGCATCCTCTTGACGCTTCCGGGCGCTTTGCCCAGAACCGATGCATAGAGGATTCATGCTCGACAAGACCTTCAATCCCAAGGACGTGGAAGGGCGCATCTATGCCCAGTGGGAAGCCAGCGGCGCGTTCCGCGCGGGCCGGCGGCCGGGGGCGGAGGCGTTCGCCATCGTCATTCCGCCGCCCAACGTCACCGGCAAGCTCCATATCGGGCATGCGCTGAACAACACGCTGCAGGACGCGCTCGCCCGCTTCGAGCGCATGCGCGGCAAGGATGTTCTGTGGCAGCCCGGTACGGACCATGCCGGGATCTCGACGCAGCTTGTCGTCGAGCGCGATCTGGCGCTGCGCCAGCAAAGCCGCATCGCGATGGGGCGCGAGAAATTCCTTGAGGCCGTGTGGAAGTGGAAGGACGAGTATGGCGGCGCCATCGTCAACCAGCTGCGCCGGCTGGGCGCATCCGCCGACTGGTCGCGCGAACGCTTCACGATGGACGAGGGGCTGAGTCGGGCCGTCCTGAAAGTGTTCGTCGAGCTCTACCGCCAGGGGCTGATCTACAAGGACAAGCGGCTGGTGAACTGGGACACGCGGCTGCAGACCGCGGTCAGCGATCTCGAGGTCGAAAGCATCGAGATGAAGGGGCATCTCTGGTACATCAAATATCCCATCGATGGACAGGCGGGCCAGTTCATCACCGTCGCCACGACGCGGCCGGAGACGATGCTGGGTGACACGGCGGTGGCCGTGCATCCGGGCGACGATCGTTACAAGGCGCTGATCGGCATGCAGGCGCGCATCCCGCTGGCAGATCGACTCATTCCGATCATCGCCGACGAGCACTCCGATCCTGAGAAGGGCACGGGCGCGGTGAAGATCACGCCCGGCCACGATTTCAACGATTTCGAAGTCGGCAAGCGGCACAACCTGCCGCTGATCAACATCCTCAACAAGGACGGCACGCTGAACGAGAACGTGCCGCAGGCCTACCGCGGCCTCGACCGCTTCGTTGCGCGCAAGCAAATCGTCGCCGATCTCGAAGGCATGGAGCTGATCGAGAGGGTCGAACCGATCACGCATGCCGTGCCGCATGACGAGAAGACCAAGACCGTCGTGCTCGAACCGTTCATGACCGAGCAGTGGTATCTCAATGTCACGCCGCTGGCGGAGAAGGCGATCGCGGCGGTGGAGGACGGGCGCACCAAATTCGTGCCGGAGAACTGGGCCGGGGTCTATTTCAACTGGATGCGCAACATCCACCCCTGGTGCATCTCGCGCCAACTCTGGTGGGGACATCAGATTCCGGTTTGGTATGGACCGGACGGCCACGAATTTTGCGCGGAAACGGAAGAGGCCGCGATGGAGGCCGCTCTCGATCACTATGCGAGACAGGGATCGAGCGCGCTTGCCGGTCCGTCACTGCTCGACGGCGGCAAGCAATATGCGCAAGAGCTTTCGCTGACACGTGATCCCGACGTTCTCGACACCTGGTTCTCCTCCGCGCTGTGGCCGTTCTCGACGCTGGGCTGGCCGGATGAGACGCCGGAGCTCAAGCGCTACTACCCGACCTCCGTCCTCGTCACCGGCTTCGACATCATCTTCTTCTGGGTCGCGCGGATGATGATGATGGGGCTGCATTTCATGGGCGACGTGCCGTTCCACACCGTTTTCATCCACACCCGCGTGCTCGACGAGCAGGGCGTGAAGATGTCCAAGACCAAGGGCAATGTCGTCGATCCGCTGACCCTGATCGACGAATACGGCGCCGACGCGCTGCGCTTCACGCTGGCCTTGGCGGCGGGGCAGGGCCGCGACATGCGCATCGGCGCCAGCCGCGTCGAGATCAACCGCAACTTCTGCACCAAGCTGTGGAACGCCGCGCGCTTCTGCGAGATGAACGGCTGCGAGACCCGCGCCGATTTCGCGCCGCACGATGTCGCGCTCACCGTCAACAAATGGATCGTCGGCGAGACCGCGCGCGCTGCGGCCGAGATCACCGCAGCGCTCGAATCCCTGCGCTTCAACGATGCGGCGGGCGCGGCTTATCGCTTCGTCTGGGATGTTTTCTGCGACTGGTATCTGGAATTCGCCAAGCCGCTGTTCGCGGGCGAGGACGAGCGCGCCAAGGCGGAGACGCGCGCGACCGCGGCCTGGGTGCGCGACCGCATCGTCTCGCTGCTGCATCCGTTCATGCCCTTCATCACCGAGGAGCTTTGGGCGCGCACCGCGCAGCGCGCGGCGCTGCTGATCGAATCCGAATGGCCGAAGCTTTCCGCGCTCCCGCGCGACAACGCGGCGCTGGCCGAGATGCAGTGGGTGATCGACCTCGTCTCCGGCGTGCGCTCGGTCCGCGCCGAGATGAATGTGCCGCCTTCGGCCAAGATAGCGCTGGTGCTGAAGGATGCGAGCGCGGAATCCGCCGCGCGGCTGGCGCGCAATCGCGACGTGATCATGACGCTCGCGCGGCTCGCGTCGGCGCATACCGCCGGCGACTTGCCGCAAGGCTCCGCGCAGTTCGTCCTCGGCGAGGCGACGGCGGCGCTGCCGCTTGGCGACGTGATCGATTTCGCCAAGGAACGCGCGCGCCTCGAAAAAGAGCTCAAGAAGGCGCACGACGAAATCGCCCGGTTCGACGCCAAATTGTCAAATGAGCAGTTCGTCGCGCGCGCGCCGGAAGACGTGCTCGCCGAGCAGCGCGAGAAGCGCGCCGAAGCGGCGGCGCTGGCTGCGCGCCTCAAGGACGCCGTCGCACGTCTCGCCTAGCCGGAACGCGGTCCGGTTCCTTGCGTTTACCTCTCACAGCTCAGTAGAGGATCGCAGCCATGTCGAATCATGCCGTTAAATTTCTTGCAGTCGCCGCGCTGGCTCTCGGCGCTGCCACCACCGCCGCCAATGCTGGCTGCGAAGGCCGCAAGACGACCGGAACTGTTGTGGGCGGGGCGACCGGCGGCATCGTCGGCAGCGCGATCACTCATGGCAGTGTCGTGGGCGTGGTCGGCGGCGCGGTTGTCGGCGGTTTGGCAGGCCATAGCATCGCCGGTGACGGTTGCCACAGTCATTATCACCACACCGGCTATTACGACCGGGACCACCACTGGCACCGCTACGCGACCTGATAGGTCTCAACCGAAGATCGCCCGTTCCTCGCCGAGAAAAAGCGGGGAGCGGGTGAGGTCTATGAACTTGCGCTCGTCTTCCAGCAGCGCCAGCCCCGCAGCCTGACCTACCGGCGATGTTGTCGCGGCCGCCAGGTCGTCCAGGCTTCCCCACCACAGTTCCGCCACACCGTCATACATCTGCGGCGCGCCGCGGCCATCGCGGATGGCGTCGTTGAAGGGCATCGTCGCCGAATGCATCTGGACGTAGCGACGGATGCGCAGCGCCTCGCGATGGCGCGCGACAAGTGGCGCGTGCTGCTCGAACCAGTAGCGCTGGAAATCCTCGCGGCTGAGCGACGGCAGGCGGTGGAGGCAGAAGGTGAGCTTGATCATGTCCCGAGCCCTCAATTCGTCGTCAGCTTACGACGCCAGGATCGCCTTGACCTTCTGTCCGGTCTCCAGCCGCTCGGCGCCGCGCACGATCACGCGTTCGCCGGGCGCGATGGGGCCTTTGACTTCGACCAGCGCACCGTCCTCGGCGCCGGTCTCGACGGCCACGCGCTGGGCCTGATTCTTGTTGTCGACCTTGAAGACGTAAGTGTTGTCCTCGCGCAGAACCAGCGCGTCGCGCGGCACGGCGAGCACGTCGTGCGGCTCGGACAGCGGGATCATGACTTTCGCCGCATCGCCGACCAGCGCCGAACCCGAAGGCAAGGTCAGGCGCACCTCGATGGTGCGGCTCGCGATGTCGCCCACCGGCACGATCGCGCGCACCGTCGCCGTAACCGGCTTGTTCTCGATCATCGCAAGGACCTGGGCGCCTTCGCGCAGGTAGCGCGCCGAGTCGATCGGCGTCTGCACGCTCACTTCGATGTTGCCGATGTCGACCAGGCGCACGATGTCCTTGCCCGGTGTCGCATATTCGCCCGCATTGATCAGCCGCTGCACGACGCGGCCGGGGAAGGGTGCGCGCACCTGGCCGTGGTCGAGCTGATACTGGCTTTGACCGAGCGTCGCCTGCGCCTGGGCGAGCCCGGCGGCGTCCTCGTCGCGGGTGGAGGCGGCCTGGTCGCGCGTCGCCTTGGCGATGGCGTTCTGGCTGAACAGGGTCTGCATGCGCTGCGCCTGGGCGCGATCGAAGCGAAGTTGTGCGGCAAGCTTGGCGACGGCTGCCTTGTCGGCGGCGAGCTGGAGGCCTGCATTGGTCGCGTCGATCTTGGCCACGACATCGCCCGCATTGACCACGGCACCGACCTCGG
>DATNNS010000261.1:0-2024 GCA_035601715.1 Rhizomicrobium sp. | reverse complement strand
GCGAGAAGCAGCAATCGGGCGGGCGGCGTCATTGTAGTCCCGCGCCGCGGTCGAAGTGGCGCATCAGGCGAGTCTTGACCTCGATCGGAGTGACCGATGGCCGAGGCAGGTCGCGGGGCGTGCCTTCGCGGGTGAGCAGCCGCGCAAATCTCGGTCCATTGTCGGGCGGCGCCTCCAGCCACTCAGCGACATGCGCCACATCGTCGGTCTCGAGCGATGACGCATAACCGCAGGCCGCCGCAATGTGCGCGAATGACACCTGCGGCGAGACGGTCGCCTGACCGCCGGTCGAGTCGTGCACGCCGTTGTCCAGCAACAGATGCAGGAGATTAGCGGGTCCATACGCGCCCACGGTCGCGAATGCCCCGAGCCGCATCAGTGCCGCGCCATCGCCGTCCAGGGCGACGACGCGCAGGTCGGGCCGCGCCAGCGCGAGCCCCAGCGCCAGTGGCGCCACGCATCCCATCGACCCCACCATGTACAGTTGGTTGGGGCGGTCGTCGAGAGCGTACAGCTCACGCCCGCAGAACCCCGTCGAGGCGAGCACCGCCGTGGCATCGGCCGAGGTGTGTGCGATGACCTGCCGCAACGCATCCTGCCGCGACGGCCTGTGCTCGGGCGCGCGCCGCAGCGGCTGCATCACCGGCGCCGCGCCGGCCGCGGCACGCGTGCGCAGCGCCGTACCCGGCGCCAGTGCAAAATCGGCGACGCTGCCCTTCTGCATCAGCAACGCATAGGGCTTGCCGGTTCGATCCATGTGCGCCGTGGCGCGATCCAAGGCCGGCCCGATCGCACCGGGCTCGGTGGGAAACAGCTCCCAGGGAATTTCCATCGTATCGAGCAGCGCGGGCGTAATCGGACCCATCAGCGCATGCTGCGGTTCGTCGGCAACCCCCGGCTGGCCGCGCCAGGTGACGATCAGCAGCTGCGGCAGGCGAAATGTCCAAGTCAGCGAGGTCAACGGGCTGACGGCGTTGCCCAGCCCGGAGTTCTGCATCATCGCGACGCCGCGCCGATGCGGCGCGCCGTCATCCGCGGCGAGTGCCACTCCGGCGATCAGCGCCACCGCGTCGCCTTCGTTGGCCATCGACACATAATGCAGGGATTCGTCCTGCAGCACATAGTTGATGAAGGGCGTGAGGTAGGAGCATGGAACTCCCGCATACCAATGGAATCCGCGCTCGCGTGCCGCCTCGACGAAATGGCGCGCTTCAATCAAGAGCCGCCCCGGAATTGCCCGCGCCCGGCGCGCTGCCGAACGGAGTCTGCGCATGGGCGAAGTCAACCGCCCGGCGAAGGTCATCGAAGTCGTTGACGCCGCGCCAGTGACCGTGCACGTACACCACTTCGATCTCCGCTCCGTCCGCGATCAAGGCGTTCAGCAAAGCCGGCATGTCGAGAGCATCGAAATCCGGCCGCGCGCGCAACTCCGCCAGTACCGCCTTCAGCTTGACCAATCCCCGGCGGCTCACGTTGAGCAAACCAATCCAGCGGCCTTGCGCCTCGCGTTCCGGGTCCACGCCGCTGGCCACGTGCTCGAGCAGCACGCGCGTGCCGAACAAGCCTCTATCGTCGCCGCGCGAGCACCGCACGAAATCGCGTACGGTGCGATTCGCGTCGCCTGTCGGCAAAGAATCGACGACGACCGAGAAGTCCGACTTGCCTTCCACGAGATCGCGCAGCACATAGCTGCGAAACAGCAGGTCGCCATAGGAAATCACGGTATCCGAATCCAATGCATCCACCGCGCACGCCAACGACGTCAATTCCCCGGTGACGGCGTACCTCTCGTTCACCAGCAGCTTGATCCCTGCGGCATCGATCGCGTCGGCCCGGTAGCCGCCGACCACCGTGATCTCGTTGATGCCTTGCTTCTTGAAGCCGTCGATGAGCCAGCGCAGCAAGGGCTTGCCCGCGATGGGCAGCATGACTTTCGGCCGGTCGGTGGTGATGGCTTCGAGACCGCGGCCGCGGGTCGCAGCCAGTACCACGGCGGCGCGCGACGCGGCGGCCGTGGACAGATA
>DATNNS010000260.1:0-2599 GCA_035601715.1 Rhizomicrobium sp. | reverse complement strand
TCTCGCCCAGGCCCATGCCGGCGACGATGCCGCAGGCGATGGCGTACACGTTCTTCGCCGCGCCGCCGAGCGCGACACCGACAAGATCGTCGCTCGCATAAGGGCGGAAGGTGAGATGGCCGAGCGTCGCCTGCAGCCGCGCGGCGATATCCGCTTTCGCGGCGATGGTGACGGCCGTCGGCAGATGGCGCGCCACGTCTTTCGCGAAAGACGGGCCGGACAGGATCGCCGGCTCCGCATCGGGCGCGCACTCGCTCAGGATCTCGGTGACGAGCTTGCCACTGTCGCGCTCGATGCCTTTGGCGCACAGCACCAGCGGCGCCTTCGTTGCGGGTTTCAGCGTGGAAAGGATGCCGCGCAGATGTTGCGCGGGCACGACGACGAGCAACGCATCCGCTTTCGACGCCACCGTGAGATCGCCCGTCGCCGCGATTGTCTCCGGCAAACTGATTCCGGGCAGGAACAGGCAGTTCTCATGGGCGGTACGGACCGAATCGACAATTTCGGCCTCGCGCGCCCAAAGCGTCACTTTTCGGCCCGCTTGCGCCGCCACGAGAGCCAACGCCGTGCCCCAGGCACCAGCCCCGATCACGCCGATATGATCGTAAGGCACTGTTTTTGCTCGCTGTTCTGGCAACCCAAAAATCCTTTCGCAAGTGCGAAGATTGAACGATCTGTTGATTATTCAGAAATATCCCCTATCTTACTGTGAGAAAAGAACAAGAAAAGCCGGGGAAGAAACGCGATGGCCATGGCCGAGAAAGATTCTGTCCGCGCCCAGATCGTAGAGGCCGCCAAAAAGCGGTTTTCGCATTTCGGGTATGCCAAGACCACCATGGCGGAGATCGCCACCGACTGCGCGATGTCGCCGGGCAATCTCTATCGTTTCTTTCCGGGCAAACTCGACATCGCCGAAGCGATCGCGAGCGAGGATTACGAGCATCACCTCGTCCACATGCGCAAGATCGCAGTGGCGGCCGGCAAGGATGCGCGCCAGCGCCTGCGCGATCTGCTGTTCGAGGAACTGCGCCGCACCTATCACAAGCTCGAGAAGGATCCGCGCGTGCTGGAGATGGCGCAGACCATCGGCCACGAGCGCCCGCAATTCATCAACTGGATGCTGGCGCATGAGCGCAAGATCCTCGTCGAGCTGCTCGACGAGGCGGAGCGCCGCGGCGAGTTCGTGCCGCCGGGCGACAAGGAAACCATCGCCGAGATGATCCAGTCCGCGACGATGAAGTTCCGCTACCCCCAGCTGTGGTCCAAGCTCACCTTGCCCAAGCTGGAGCGCGAACTCGATGGCGTGCTTAATCTGTTGGTCGAAGGTCTCTGCCCGCACAAGCAGCAGGCCAACGCCGCGGCCTAATTCCGCCTCAAAGACGCATCACAAAGCGCCCATGAACCGCGCCTTCGCATGTCTGTTCGCTGTCGTGTTTGCCGGTTCGGCGTCGGCGCGCGATTTCACCGGCACCGACAAAACCGATCTCGACCGCGTCAGCGCCGCGCTCAGCGCCGTCCACACGCTGCGCGCGGAGTTCACCCAGATCGGCCCCGACGGGAAGCTCGACCAGGGCGTCGTCTACATCAAGAAGCCTGGCGAAATGCGCTTCGAATATGCAGCGCCCTCGCCCACCCTGGTCGTCTGCGACGGTCTCGACATCGCGGTATTCAACCGCGCGCTCCACACCGTCGACCGCTATCCGCTCTCCGCCACGCCGCTTAATATCCTGCTCTCCGACCACGCCAATCTCGGCGGCAGCAATGCGGTAACCGGCATTGCGCATGAGCCGGGCGCGCTGATCGTCAAGGCGCGCTCCAACGACCGCCGCGCCACCGGCGACATCGCCATCGTCTTCTCCGATCCCGGACTCGAGCTGCGGCAATGGACCATCACCGACGCCCAGGGCCTGATCACCACGGTCTCGCTGCGCAACGCGCAGCAGGGCATCGACCTTCCCGACTCGATCTTTGCGCTGCGCGGGAATAAAACACAGCCTTGATGACCGCCCGCCGCCCCATCGTCGGAATTCCGAGCGACCATCGCATGATGGGGCCGCATCCGTTTCATGTCGTGGGCGAGAAATATATCGCCGCGGTGCGCGACGGCGCCGGCGCGCTGCCGCTGCTCATTCCGGTGTTGCCCGACCCGATTCCGCCGCACGAGATTCTGGCCTCCATCGATGGATTATTGTTCACCGGCTCTCCATCCAACGTGTCGCCGTCGCGCTACGGCGGGCCGGCGCCGCGCGATGGCGTGCTGCAGGACGAGAACCGCGATGCCACCACCCTGCCGCTGCTCGAGGCGGCCATCGCGCAAGGGATTCCCACGCTCTGCATCTGCCGCGGTTTCCAGGAGCTGAACGTCGCGTTCGGCGGCACGCTGCACCAGCACGTCCAGGAATTGCCCGGCCGCATCGATCATCGCGAGAATCCCGACGATCCGGTGGAGAAACGTTACGCGCCCGTTCACGATCTGCGTGTCGCGCCGGACGGGTTGCTCGCAACCATTGTGCGCGAGCGGACGTTTGCGGTGAACTCGCTGCACAGCCAGGGCATCGACCGGCTGGCGCCGGCCCTTCACGCGGACGCCGCCGCGCCG
>DATNNS010000259.1:0-3516 GCA_035601715.1 Rhizomicrobium sp. | reverse complement strand
GAGCCGATCGTTCGTCACGCGCTGGAGGAAGACATCGGCCGCGCCGGCGATATCACCAGCGAGCTGATCGTGCCCGCCGAACAGCAGGCCGCCGCAAGACTGGTCGCGCGCAAGGCCGGAACCGTTGCCGGGTTGATCGCGGCAGATTGGGCATTCCGGCTGATCGATCCGTCGCTGAAGTTCACGGTGGAATTTCCCGACGGCAGCCGCGTGGAAGCGGGTCACACGCTGGCGACAATCGCCGGCTCCGCCCGCGCGATCCTCACCGCGGAGCGCGTGGCGCTGAATTTCACCGGCCATCTGTCCGGCATCGCCACAGCCACGCGCGCGCTGGTCGATGCGGTGGCAAGCACCAAAGCCCGCATCGTCTGCACCCGCAAGACGACGCCGGGCCTGCGCGTGCTGGAGAAATATGCCGTACGTTGCGGCGGCGGCTTCAATCACCGCTTCGGCCTCGACGACGCCGTGCTGGTCAAGGACAACCACATCGCCGCTGCCGGCTCGATCAAGGCCGCCGTCGCGCGCGTCCGCGCCGGAACCGCGCACATGGTCAAGCTCGAAGTCGAAGTTGACACGCTGGCCCAGCTCGAGGAGGCGCTCGCGCTGGGCGTTGATACCGTGCTGCTCGACAACATGTCCATTGACGATCTCAAGCGCGCCGTCGCCCTCGCCAAGGGACGCG
The DNA here is from genome assembly GCA_035601715.1 of Rhizomicrobium sp. Lineage (GTDB taxonomy): Bacteria > Pseudomonadota > Alphaproteobacteria > Micropepsales > Micropepsaceae > Rhizomicrobium. Next base: position 2,834 of record DATNNS010000259.1, on the reverse strand, counting down.
CGGTGCTGGAAGCCTCCGGCAATGTGACGTTCGCCAGTGCCCGCGCCATCGCCGAAACCGGTGTGGACTACATCTCGTCCGGCGCGATTACGCATTCGGCGGCGAATTTGGATGTGGGGCTTGATTTCTAAATCCCTTTCCGCCGCGCTCTCGCGGGAAGGAAAACAAATGCCTCCCATTCCAATCTGTTCTAGAGTGCCGCCAAAGACATTCCGCAAAAGGACAACCCATGGATCTCCATCTCAAAGGCAAGAATGCCGTCATCCTCGGTGGAACGCGCGGCATCGGGCGGGCGATCGCGGACACGCTGGCGGGTGAAGGCGCAAACGTCGCGATCTGCGCGCGCAACACGGACCAGGTTGACGACGCTGTCGCCGCGCTGAAAGACAAAGGCGTGAAGGCGACCGGCGCCTCCGTCGACATCATGGACGGCACGGCACTCAAGGCGTGGGTTGAGAAGGCGGGCGGCGAGCTTGGCGGCATCGACATCCTCGTCTCCAATGCTGGCGCGATGGCGCAGGGACCAGATCCGGCGTCATGGGAATCCAATTTCAAGCTCGACGTGTTGGGCGCGGTCAACGCGTTCGACGCGGCACAACCGTTCCTGGAGAAAGCGGCGGAGAAAAACGGCGACGCAGCGTTCATCATCATCGCCTCGGTCTCGGCAGCGGAGAGCGACAATGCGAGCTCCTACGGCCCGATCAAGGCGGCGCTGATCCACTATGCCAAGGGTCTCGCGCGCCAGCACGCCAAACGCAAAATCCGCACCAATGTCGTGTCGCCCGGCATGGTCTATTTCGAGGGCGGCGTGTGGGCCATGGTGGAGAAGAATACGCCGGACTATTTCAAGCAGGCGATCGCACGCAATCCAACCGGCCGCGCCGCCACGCCGCAGGAAGTCGCCAATGCCGCGGTGTTCCTGGCGAGTCCGGCATCGAGCTACACCACCGGCGTGAACCTGCTGGTCGACGGCGCAATAAGCCGCCGGGTGAATTTCTGAAATGTTGGCGGTCGCATTCCTGCGCGCAGTGAATGTTGGAGGCACCGGCAAGCTGGCCATGGCCGACCTCAAGGCGCTGGCCGAGGAAATCGATCTGGGGGAGCCCAGGACGTTGCTGCAATCCGGCAACCTTGTTTTCGACGCCAAGGGCAAGGCGCCGGCGAAGCTGGAGAGCCTGCTGGAAAGCGAAATCAAGAAACGTTTCGGCATCGAGACGGCGGTCATGGTGCGCAACGGCGCGGCGTTGAAAGCCGTGATCGCGCGCAATCCGTTTCCCGAGCAAGCCAAGAGTGATCCCGGCTTCCTGCATGTCTATTTCCTCAAGGACGAAACGACGGCCAAGCATGTCGACGCGTTGCGCGCGGCGATCAAAGGGCCGGAGAAGGTGGAGGGAGCGGGCCACGAGGTCTTCATTTTCTATCCCGAGGGCGCTGGGCGCTCGAAGCTTACCAGCGCGACCATCGAGAAGCATTTGGGCGCGCGCGGCACGGCGCGAAATTGGAACACGATCAACAAAGCGGCGGATATGACATGAGCGGCAAAGCGCGGGGACGAAAATCGATCTTCATCACAGGTGCGGCCAGTGGCATGGGCCGCGAGACGGCCAAGCTGTTCCATTCCAAGGGCTGGTTCGTCGGCGCCTATGACGTCAACACCGACGGGCTCGCGACGCTGGCGCAGGAGATCGGCAACGACAACTGCATCACCGCCCGGCTCGACGTGACCTCCAAGCCCGATTTCGACGCGGCGGTCGCGGCGTTCAGCGCAGAGACCGACGGTAAGATGGACATGCTCCATTCCAACGCCGGCATCGGCGAATCCGGCTGGTTCGAGGACGTGCCGTATGAGGCGGCGCTCAAGGTGGTGCAGGTCAATCTGATCGGCGTGATCGCGAGCGTCTACGCGTCGCTGCCGCTGCTGAAAGCCACGCCCAATTCGTTCGTCTTCATCACCTCGTCATCGTCCGCGACTTACGGCATCCCACGCATAGCGGTCTATTCGGCGACCAAGCACGGCGTAAAGGGGTTGACCGAAGCGCTGTCGGTGGAATTCTCACGCCACGGCATCCGCGTCGCCGATGTGCTGCCCGGCCTGATCGACACCGCCATCCTGCGCGCGACGCCCAACCGCTCCGGCGATCGCGCCAGGCCGAACGAGGACGAGTTCTACAAGAACGCGCCGAAGAAGGGCATGTTTCGCCTGATGCCGGCGTCATCGGTGGCGGACTGCGCCTGGGCCGCCTATCACAGCGACAAACTGCACTGGTACGTGCCGCCGGACATCCGCTGGCTCGACATCATGAAAGCGCTGGCGCCGAATTTCACCCGTGCGCAAATCAAGAAGACCGTGCTCAAGACTTTCGGCGGCGACTAAGCGCCGCGCGTCAGGCTGTGACGGGCGGCGCGGCGAAAAAATTTGTGGTTGCCGATCTGGGTGGTCTCCACCATGTCGGTCCAGCCCGGCTCGACATAGTCGGCGTGATAGGACGTCGCCCCGCCGGTCTGATCGCCAAGCGGGCGATAGCCGTCGAGGATCTGCGAGGCCAGCCTGCGCGCCTCGGCCCAGGCACCCGGCTCCTTGCGCACATGCTCGGCGCCGTCGCAGGCGAAGCTGAACTGACAGCCGTGGCCGCTGCGCGCGCCCTCATAGACGACGCCGCAGATCGTGCCGGGATAATTGCCGTCGCGCATGCGGTTGAAGATCACTTCGGCCACGGCTTCCTCGCCGCGTTGCCCGTCGCCGCGGGCTTCGTAATACATCGCCTGCGCAAGGCAGTTCTGCTCGGCCCACATCTTGACCATCTCGAGTTCGGCGGGCGACGGCGCGCCGGCGA
>DATNNS010000258.1:0-15195 GCA_035601715.1 Rhizomicrobium sp. | reverse complement strand
CTTCGCCTTGCTGCGCGGCCGCGCCGCCGATGCGCGGCGCGTCGCCTGGGACTATGCGGTGGCGCATGTGCAGGGCCCTGCGTTCGGCGCGTTCATGCACGATCTCGGCGATGCGCTCGACCGGCGCATCTGGTTCGAGGCGGCGGGGCGGGCGCACGCCACGCGCGGCCATATGGCGTTCGAAATGCCGGCGCGGGACATCTCGGGCCGGATGCTTGGCCATCGCATGAAAGTCGCCAGGAAGCGCGCCAAGCATCTGAAGCATCTTTCCGACGAGCAGCGCCATGCGTTCCGCCTGTCGCTCAAGAAGCTGCGCTACACGGCCGAATTCTTCGCGCCGCTCTATGGCGAGGGCGCGAGCGCGAATTTCCAGCGCAAGCTGTCGCGCATGCAGGACATATTGGGCGCGCTCAACGACGTGGCGGTGGCGCGCAGCACGCTCGCCAAGCTGGTCGCCGCGCGCGAAGGCGTGCCGGCGTCCGACCGCGCCGATCTCTCCTTCGCCGCCGGCATTGTCTATGGCTGGCATCTCGACCGCGCCGGCCACACCTGGAAGAAGGCGCATCGCCGCTGGAAAAGCTTCGAGAAGACGAAGCCGTTCTGGGAAACGAAGGCGCACTGATCTCTAGACGTCGAACTCCACCACCACCGGCACATGATCGGATGGTTGCGTCCAGCCGCGCACGTCCTTGTGGATCGCATGGGTTTTGGCCGCGCCCCTTAGTCCCGGGCTCGCCCAGACATGATCGAGCCGCCGGCCGCGGTCCGAGGCTTTCCAGTCGCCGGCGCGATAGCTCCACCACGAATAGATCTTCTCGTCGTGCGGCACGAATTCGCGCGTCACGTCGATCCAGTCGAACGCGGCCTTGACGTCATTCAGCAACCCGGTCTCGACCGGCGTGTGGCTGACGATTTTCAAGAGCTGCTTGTGACTCCACACATCGTGCTCGAGCGGGGCCACGTTGAGGTCGCCGACCAGGATCACCGGATTGTTGCGCTGGCGCTTTCGCTTCTCGAAGCCTTCGGCCATTTCGCGCAGGAAGCCGAGCTTGTGGGCGAATTTCTCGTTGAGCTTGGGATCGGGAATGTCGCCGCCGGCCGGCACATAGAAGTCATGCAGCTCGACGCCGTTCTCCAGCACCACGCTCATATGGCGGCTGTCCTGCTTGCCGCAGAAACTCTGCGCCGCGGTTTTCTTGAACGGCAGGCGCGAGACGATGGCCACGCCGTGATAGCCCTTCTGCCCGTTGATTGCCTGGTGGACATAGCCGAGCTTGGCGAACGCCTCGGCCGGGAACAGGTCGTTGATGACCTTGGTCTCCTGCAGGCACAGCACATCGGGCACCTCCCGCTTGAGAAAGCGCGCGACCAGCCCGATACGCAGCCGGACCGAATTGATGTTCCAAGTGGCGAGTTTCAGGCATTCCTCCCATGCGATTCGTGCAACGCACCGGTAACCGACACGATTTACCTTTTCATATCAATAGGTTACATGAATATCGGCGCTGACTGCCGAACGATGAATACTAAATATTTCCAATTTTGTTCATTGAAACGCCATCACTCGGGCCCTATCTCCCACCTGTCGAAGCCGGGAAACCGGTCCCGAAATTCAGGCCGAGGGGCCGTTCCCGAGGCCACACTCCAGGAGAGGCACCATGTCCTACATTACCCAGTATGCACCGGAACAGGATTCCCAGTTCGGCGGCGTCATCGTCAGCGTGTTGATGACGGCGATGGTCGTCGCGGCCGGATTCTTCCTGCTCGGCTAGGTCTTCAAAGGCGCCGCCTGCCGGCTCCCTCCAACGGCGGCGCCGTGAAGCGGCCAGCGGGCTCTAGGCTCGGCTCCCCAGCCATCGAAGAGTCCCAGCTGGCTTCGCTCAACCCCCGCCCAGGCCACCATCGCGGCATTGTCCGTGCAGAGGCCTGGCGGGGGTATTTTTATCGCCAGATTTTCGCGCGCCGCCTGCGCCGCCAGTGCGTCGCCGATCGCCTTGTTCGCGGCGACGCCGCCGGCGACGACGAATTCGCGCCCATCCGGAAATTCGCGGCGGAAGCGGCGCATCGCCGAAGTGGTGCGATCCACCAGACTGTCTATTGCCGCGGCCTGGAACGACGCCGCCAGATCGGCCGCGTCGGATTCACGATAGCCACCTTCGCGCACGATCTGGCGCACCGCGGTCTTCAACCCCGAAAACGAGAAGTCGGCACCCTCGCGTCCCAGCATCGGCCGGGGCAGCGCGAAACGTTTCGCATTGCCCGTGCGCGCCACCCGCTCGATGTTCGGCCCGCCCGGATAGGGTAGACCCATCAGCTTGGCGGTCTTGTCGAAGGCCTCGCCCACCGCGTCGTCGATGGTCGTGCCGTAGAGAAGGAAACGGCCGACGCCTGCCACCGCCAGCAGCTGGCAATGCCCGCCCGAAATCAGCAGCAGCAGGAACGGAAACGCCGCGCCGTCGGTCAGCCGCGCGGTCAGTGCGTGGGCTTCGAGATGGTTGACCGCGATGAGCAGCTTGCCGGCGGCCAGCGCCAGCGCCTTGGCCGTCGTCAGTCCCACCATCACGCCGCCGATCAGGCCGGGACCGGCGGTGGCCGCGATCGCATCGAGATCGGCAAAGGCGAAGCCTGCCTCGTCCATCGCCCGTTTCACGATCCCGTCCAGCGCCTCGACATGGGCGCGGGCGGCGATCTCCGGCACCACGCCGCCATAAGGTGCGTGATCCTCAAGCTGGCTGAACACGATATTGGACAGGATCGTGCCCGGGCCGGGCGCGCGCCCGCGCACCACTGCGGCGGCGGTTTCGTCGCAGCTCGTTTCGAGGCCGAGGACCGTGAATTCGCGCAAGCTCGCGCCGCTCATGCTAGTTTCGCCGCCGGCTCTAACGCGAAAGATGTCATGCCGCAAACGCTCCGCCTCGGCACGCGCGCCTCCCGCCTTGCGCTGGTGCAGGCCGAGCTGGTGCGCGCGGCGCTGGCGACGACCGGGGCTGCTTGCGAGATCGTCCCGCTCAAGACCTCCGGCGACCGCATCCAGGACCGCTCGCTGGCCGATGCCGGCGGCAAGGGGCTGTTCACCAAGGAACTCGAAGACGCGCTGCTGCGCGGCGAGATCGACCTCGCCGTCCATTCGATGAAGGACGTTCCGACCGCATTGCCGCAAGGCCTCGTCATCGCCGCGCTGCTGCCGCGCGAGGATCCGCGCGAGGCGTTCCTGTCGCTCAAGGCAAAGGACGTGACAGGTCTCCCCAAAGGCGCGCGCGTCGGCACCAGTTCGGTGCGGCGCCAGGCGCAATTGCTGCGCGCGCGGCCCGATCTGCAGCCGGTTCTGCTGCGCGGCAATGTCGATACGCGCATCGCCAAGCTCGACGCGGGAGAATTCGACGCGATGTTGCTGGCGCTGGCCGGTCTGAAGCGATTGGGTCTGGAAGCGCGCGCCACGGCGCTGCTCGACACCGATCATTGGCTGCCGTCGCTGGCGCAAGGCGCGATCGGTATCGAAGTGCGCGGCGACGATGCCGACACGCGCGCGACAATCGCAACGCTCAACGATGCGCCGACTGAGATCGCGCTCTCTTGTGAACGCGCTTTCCAGGCGGCGCTCGACGGCACCTGCCGCACCTCTATCGCCGGCCTCGCGACCGTCAGCGGCAACACGCTGAAATTCCGCGGCGAGGTGCTGGCGCCGAAAGGCGACGGCTATGTCGATACGTCGCTTGAGATCGCCTTGGGCAGCGATCCCGTTCGCGAGGCGGCAGCAGCGGGCGAAGAAGCCGGACTCGATCTGAAGCCGGACGCCGCGGAATGGCTTGTCGTGTGAGATGCGCGTTCTCGTCACCCGCCCGCGCGAAGATGCCGACGCGACCGCCGCGAAACTGACGGCGCTCGGCCATGACGCGATCGTCGCGCCATTGCTCGAAATCCGCTTCCGCGAAGGACCGGCGATTTCGCTCGATGGCGTGCAGGCGATTCTCGCGACCAGCGCCAATGGCGTGCGCGCCATCGCGCGACGCACGCCGCGCCGCGACGTGGCACTGTTCGCGGTCGGGCGGCAAACGGCAGATGCGGCGCGCCGCGCGGGCTTTGGCGCCGTGCAAAGCGCCGATGGCGACGGTGCAGCGCTGACGCGTGCGGCCGCACGCTGGGCGAAGCGCGATGGCGGTTCTTTGCTGCACGCGGCGGGCGCCGAGACCAAAGGCGATCTCGCCGCTGCGCTCGTGAAGGATGGATTCGATCTGCTCACTGAGGTCCTCTATGAATCTGTCGCGGTCGACACGTTGCCCGAGGCCGCGGCGGACGCGTTGCGAGCCCGGGCGTTGGATGCGGCTCTCTTCTTCTCGCCGCGCAGTGCGCATGTTTTTTCCGATCTCGTTCGCAAAGCCGGACTGAGCTGCGATGTCGCGCTCGCCATCGCGATCAGCCCGGCTGCGGCAAAAGCGCTGGATGGGCTCGTCTTCAAAGAGGTTCGCGTCGCCCAAAGCCCCGACCAGGACGCGCTGTTAACGCTTCTCGATTAGGCGCTTCTTGTTGGCGGGGCGGAGCGCGACTATAGATTTCGCGTCGCCGCTGGAGACGAGGATGACCGATCCCGATCAGACGCGCCCCTTCGCCGCGCTGCCCAAGCCCGAGGGCGACGATGCGGCGGACGACGCGCCGCGCAGCCGCCGCGCGCTCATCGCGTTGCCCGACGGCGCGCTCGGCATTTTCTTTCTCGTCATCATCGCCGCCATGTCGGGCGGATTGATCGCGGTCTATTGGCCCTGGGTGCAGGGCGGTTCCGACAATTCGGCGACCGCCGACCGCCTGACCACCATCGAGACGCGCGTGGCGCAGATCGCGACCGGCCATGCGCCCACTGTCGCGGCCGCCGTTTATGGCGAGCAGCAACGAAATCTGACCGCGCTCAAGATGCGCCTCGATGCCGACGAAGCGCGCCTCACCGCGATGGAAAAGGCGAGCGGCGAGATCGACGGATCGGACCTCGGCGCCCTCAAGACCGACATCGACAAGGACGCGGCCGGCATCGCGCAGCTGAACGGGCGCGTCGCGAAGCTCGAACAAACGCCCGCATCGTCCAGCGCGCAGGCGCTGGCGCAATTGCGCAAGGACCTCGATGCGCGCACGCAAGCGCAGGCCGATGCGAACGGGCGGATCTCCGAGCGCGTCGCGGCGCTGGAGAAGAATGCGCCGCCCGCCGATCTCGCGGCGCGTCTCGACAGTTTCGCACTCAAGACCGGCGAGGACGCGCTCGACTTGCGCGTCACCACGCTCGAAAGCCATGACGCGTCGGAGGTCATGCGCCGCGCCGCGTCGCTGCTCGCGCTGGCCGATCTGGTGCGCGCCGATTCGAGCAGCGAGTCCTTTGCCGCGGAATTCTCCGCCCTGCGCGCGCTGGCGCCGGCCGCGCCCGAACTGGCCGACCTGTCGAAATATGCCGACGCCGGCGCGCCGACGCGGGCGATGCTGGGCGAGCGGTTTTCGGCGCAGGCCGATGGGATTCTCGCGGCCGAGCGCGCCGGCAATGCGAAAACGTGGTCGCAGCGGTTGTGGGCCAATCTTTCCAATCTGGTCTCCATCCGCCGTGTCGGCGATATCGCCGGCGACAATTCCGAAAGCCGCGTTGCGCGCGCCGAAGCCGCGCTGAAGAGCGGCGATCTCGACCGCGCCGTGAATGAGGTTGCGGCGCTGAAGGGCGCGGCGCGGACTGCGGCGCAGCCCTGGCTCGTTGCCGCGCAGGCGCGGCTGGCCGTCGATCGCGACACGCGCGCGCTGATGTCGCGTGTCGTTGCTTCTCTCTCCGCGCCGGGTTCGCATTCATGATCCGCCTGCTCGCGATCTTGGTCGGCGCGGCGCTGATCGCGGCCGGCATCGCCTGGATCGCCGACCGCCAGGGCGAGCTTCTGTTCACCATCGGTGTCTATCAGGTGAGGACCAGCGCCAGCGTCGCAATCGGGCTGGCGGTCGCCTTCACCGCCGCTGTCGCGTTCGCCACCCGCGTCATCGTGCTGGTGCTGTCGGGACCCGGCGCGTTCGGGCGCTGGACCAGCGCGCGCCGCACGCGGCGCGGCAATGACGCGATCAGCCAGGGTCTGGTGGCGGCGGCCGCCGGCGATCTGATCGAAGCGCGGCGACAGGCCAAGCGCGCCGAAAACCTGCTGGGCACGCCGCCGCTGTCGCTGCTGCTGGCGGCGCAGGCCGCCCAGCTCGACGGCGACGAGCGCGCCCAGACCGGCGCTTACAAGGCCATGCTCGCCCATCCGCAAACCGAATTCCTCGGCCTGCGCGGCCTCTTCATGCAGGCGATGCGCCGCGAGGACAGCGACGAGGCGATCGCGCTGGCGTCGCGCGCGCATGTGCTCAAGCCCAAAGCGGCGTGGGCTGCCAATGCGCTGTTCGACCTGCAGACGGCGCGCGGTCATTGGGTTGAAGCCAAGGCGGTTCTCGAGGATGCCGCGCGCAAGCGGCTGATCGATGTCGGCGTGCTGCGCCGCCGGCGCGGCGTGCTGCTCGCGGCCGAGGCGCTCGACGCGGATCTGCGCGGCGACGGCGAGCGCGCGTTGTCCGCCGCGCTCGAAGCGCTCGATTTCTCGCCCGCGCTGGCGCCGGCGGCAGCGCTCGCGGCGCGGCGGCTGGCGCAGACCGGGCGCGCCTGGCGGGCGCAGGACATCATCGAAGGCGCTTGGGCGCAGACGCCGCATCCCGATCTGGCGGCCGTCTATGCCGCGATCCGCCCCGCCGAGTCGGTGGCAGAGCGCGCGGCGCGGCTCAAGGGCTTGGCGCATCTCAATCGCGATCATTTCGAAAGCCGCATGCTGGAAGCCGAACAGGCGCTCAATCTCGAAGAGTGGAGCGAGGCGCGGCGCATTCTGGCGCCGCTCGCGCGCGGCTTCGCGAGCGCGCGCGTCTGCGCCTTGATGGCGGAGATCGAGCAGGGCGAGCATCAGGACGCGACCGCGGCGCATGCCTGGCTGTCGCGCGCCGTGCGCGCGCCGCGCGATGCCGACTGGCGATGCGCGAATTGCGGGTGGTCGTCGCCGCAATGGCATGCGGTCTGCGCCGAATGCGGCGCGTTCGACTCGCTTTCCTGGTCGGCGCCCGCCATGGAATCCTTGCAGATGCTGCCGGGTGCGGCGCGCGACGAGCGGCTGGCCTCCGATGCTGCAGCCGCGTTCTTGCATGCGCCCGCGCAAATGGCCGACACTGAAACAGCCAGCAGGCGGCCAAGAACGGTTCGCAGGGACGAGGACGGCGAGCAGGGTTTCGTCGTGTTGCCGCGTCCCCCAGACGATCCGGGGCCGGACGGTCACGAATTCGAGCCGTCGGCGGGCGAAGGGGGGTTCTAGGTGGGCAGGTTTCTGATCGGGCTGCTGATCGTTGCCGTCATCGCGCTGGGCGGCGCGTTCTACTATTACAGCGAACCGGATATCGCGCGCGATGTGCTCGAGGCGAAATATGCCGCGCCGCCGTCGCAATTCGTCATGCTGGGCGACGGCGCGCGCGCCCATATCCGCGACCGCGGCCCGCGCGATGCGCCCGTGCTGATGCTGATCCATGGTTCGAATGCCTCTCTGTTCACCTGGGAGCCGTGGGCGAGCCGGCTCAGCGATAGCTTTCGCGTCGTCTCCATCGACCTGCCGGGCCATGGACTGACCGGTGCGGTTCCGAACCAGGACTATTCGCAGGAAGGCATGGTCTGGTTCGTCAAGGAGGTCGCCGACAAGCTCGGCCTGCAAAGCTTCGCGATCGCCGGCAATTCGATGGGCGGCGGCGTGGCGGCGCGCTTCGCCGAGGAATATCCGCAGCGCGTCAACCATCTCATTCTCGTCGACGCCGGCGGCATGGCAGTGGCGGGCGGCGACAAGATCCCGCTCGCCTTCCAGCTCGCGCGCATCCCCGTCGTCAACCGCGTGATGCTCTATGTCACGCCGCGCTCGCTGGTGACCGACGGATTGAACAAGGCGATCGTGCACAAGGATATCATCAACGATGCGATGATCGATTCCTATTGGGACTTCGCGCGCATGGAAGGCACGCGTCAGGCGACGCTCGACCGCTTCAGCCTGGACGCGGACGATTCCGTGCGCGCCCATATTGCCGCGATCACGGCGCCGACGCTGATCCTGTGGGGCGCCGAGGACGGCTTGATCCCGGTCGCGGCGGCGTACGCCTATCAGAAGGCCATTCCCGGCGCGAAGCTGATCGTCTATCCGGCGACCGGCCACATTCCGCAGGAAGAAGTCGCCGACCGCTCGGCGGCGGATGTGCGCGCGTTCCTGACGGCGAACTAATTCAGAACTTGGTACCCGCCAGCGCGCCGGCAACCTGCTGCATCAGCGCGGTCCAGTCGGCGAATTTCTCCGGGCTGAAGACGCGCGTGGCGCGGTACCACGGGAATTCGTCGGTGCCGAGCTGCGGCCAGGTGCGGCCGGCGGTGAGGAACCAGACCGGCGTGCCGACGCTGGCTGCTGTCGCGGCCGCCGCGGTGGGCGCGGAGATCACCAGGTCGAGCGCCGACGACAGCGCGGCCGCGCCGTCGATATCGTCCTTGAGGTCGAGGCCTTCGATCGTGTGAACGGTCACGTCGTGCCGCGCGCAGGCGCGATCGAGCTCTTCGCGGCAATCGCCATATTGGACATTGACGAAGGTGACGCCCGGCACTTTGAGGATCGGTCCCCACATGTCGAGCACGCTGTAATACTTGCTGCGCTTGGCCGCCAGCATCATCGAGCGCCAGCAGATACCGACATAAGGTCCCGGACCGAGAGTCTTCAGGCGCTCGGCGAACTCCGCCTTGCGCGCGGCATCGGGAACGAGAAACGCCTGACGCGGAAAATCCTCCACGTGGCTGCGGAAATGCGCCAGCGCGCTTCCCATCGGCGCAAAGAAATCCGGCTCGCTATCCTTCACCGCCCAGGGAATGAAACGCAATTCGCGATTGCCGTCGCGATCGATCAGGCGGCGATCCTCATAGGCGCCGACTTCGGCTTGCGGAAACGAGCGGGTGAACAGCGGCACCAGCCTCGGATCGACCGCGATCTGCAGCTTGCCCGTCGGGCCCACCGCGCGCGCGAGATCGGGCAGGATGTTGGCGAACATGAACTCGTCGCCCAACCCCTGCTCGCCGATCGCGAGGATCCGCTTGCCATCCAGCGGTTCGCCGGCCCAAAGCGGCGCCTTGACGACATGCTGCACGTAAGCGCGGAAGCGCGGGCTGTTGCGGATTTCGTAATCGCGAAAACCTTGTTCGAGCCGGCCCATGCCGATGAGGCAAACGCTGCGCGAATGGGTGCCTTCGATGATTTCGGTCGGATCGGTGGCGAGCGACAGCGCCTGGTCATAGGCCGCCAGCGCCTCGTCGAGACGGCCCAGATGGGTATAGGCGAAACCGAGATTGTGCCAGGGCCGGGCGAAAGCGGGATCGAGCTTGATGGCCTCGCGGTAGAACACGACGCTTTCCTCGGCGCGGCCGTCGTCCGCCAGAACGGTGGCGAGCGAATTCCACAGAATCGCCTGTTCGGGCATGCGGTAGATCGCGGCGCGCAGGGTTTCGATGGCGATCGCGCTATCGCCCTGGTCGCATTGCACGCTGCCCAGATTGTTGTAGCCGAGCGGCGAATCCGGCCGCGCGGCGATGAACAGGCGGAACATCCTGGCCGCCGCATCGACCATTTTCATGTTCCACGCGGTCAGGCCCAGATTGAGCAGCAGGTCGGGATCGCCGGGGTCGAGCGCGAAGGCGCGTTCATAGGTGACGAGCGCCTTGTGCATGTGGCCCATGCGCTCCAGCGCCATGGCGAGCACATGATAGGCCTGCGCGTTGCCAGCGTCCGCCGTCGTGGCGGCAAGCGCGAGCTGGCTGGCGCGCGCGATGTCGCCGCGCCGCCAGACCTTGAGGGCGCGCCTGAGAATTCCGTTCGACTTCTTGCGGGCGAGCTTCGCGTCGAGCTCTTCCTCGAGGGCCGCCAGCCTCGCCAGCGCCTGCGCATGCGCGCCGATTCCGGCGGCGAAATCCAACCCGCGGGCGTGAGCCTGTTGTGCCATGGAAAAGTCCCTTCGAGAGGCGCCATCAAACGCCATTCATGCTTAACCTTCGGTGAAGACATCGCTGCGGGATGACAGGTTTTTGTTAAGACTGTTGCGCTAGCGTGTGGCCTGTCGAGACAAGGGCAGGGCGGCGGGATTGCCGCAAACCCTTATCCCGCAGGAGATTTGACGATGCCGCTCAAGCTGTCGCTCAAGCCCGGTGAGAAGTTCGTGCTTAACGGCGCGGTGCTGACCAATGGCGACAAGCGCACCAGCCTTGTGATCCAGAACAAGGCGGCGCTGCTGCGCGAACGCGACATCATGCAGCCCGAAGACGCCGACACGCCGGCGCGGCGCATCTATTTCCCCATCATGATGATGTATCTCGAGCCCGAGGGCGTCGAGGAACGCTACAACGAATTCGCGCTGCGCATGACCGAATTCATGGGCGCCATCCGCGACCGCACTGCGCTGGCCGCCTGCGTCGAGATCAGCCGCGATGTGATGGGCGGCGCCTATTACAAGGCTCTGGTGCTGTGCAAGAAGCTGTTCGAATTCGAAAGAGAGAGACTGTCCTATGACCCACAAGGCCTATCAGAACACGCAGCGCACTACTGAAACGCCCAGCGACAACGAGTACCGGCTGTTCGGCCAGGTCACCGGCGCGCTGATCGACGTGCAGAAGGACGGCGTCAAGGGCGGCCCGCTGGTCGAGGCCGTCGACTGGAACCGCCGGCTGTGGCGCACACTGGCCAGCGATTGCCTGGACGAGCGCAACCAGCTGCCCAAGGACGTCCGCGCCAAGATCGTATCGCTGTCGCTGTGGGTGTCGAAATATTCCAAGCAGGTCACGCGCAAGGGCGCGCCGATGCAGCCCTTGATCGAGATCAACCGCACCATCATGCAGGGCCTGCGCGGCGCGGCGTAACACGCCCGCCTCGCCGCCGCGCACAAATCCGCAGCCGCGCTTCGGCGCGGGCCGCGATGCATCGGACGCAATTTTGAAGATTTGGCGAGTCTAGGGCTGGAGCGTTGCGCTGTCAACCCCAGGTTGAGTTTGGGCCGGCCGCCGGCACCGCCTGGAATCCATGCCGCGGCCCAGACGGCGACAATTGCCGGGCTGCAGAAGCTGCCGGGACGCGCCGGCGATAACACAAAATAAACCCCATAAAATCAGCCACTTACAGCCGTTTCACGGCGGCAAATCGTGGCATGCGGCTTGCGCTTGCGAGGGCGAGGCGCTGTGCCTCGAGGCGGGCAGAATGCCGCCCTCTCACCAGAACGGGACGGAGAAGAAACCAATGCTTAGCGTCAACACCAATACCGGCGCGATGATCGCGCTGCAGTACCTGGATCAAACCAACGCCCAACTTGAGACCACGCAGAACGAAGTCAATTCGGGTCTGAAGGTTGCCTCGGCGAAAGACGACGGCGCAACCTACGCCATCGCGCAGAACATGCGCGGCGACGTGGCTGGCTATCAATCGGTGACCGACAGTCTCAATCGTGGCATGTCCTCGGTCGACACCGCTCTTTCGGCGGGGCAGTCGATTTCGGATCTGCTGATCGAGATGAAGCAGAAGGCCCTGTCGGCCTCGGATGCGGCGCTCGACACGGCCAGCCGTGAAGCGCTGAACGAGGACTTCACGGCGCTGCGCGACCAGATCACCTCCATCGTCAGCAATGCCGTGTTCAACGGCTTCAACCTTGTCGACGGCTCGACCACCCAGATCACCGCGCTGGCGTCTTCGGACGGCACGCAGAAGATCACGGTGGGTGCCGAAAATCTGAGCCTGGGCGGCTCGGTCGTGACGATCGCTTCGAACGGCACGATCTCCACCCAGGCCAAGGCCTCCACGATGATTTCCACCGTCGAGGCTTCATTGACCAACGTAGACAGCGCACTCGCCCGTCTTTCCAGCGGCGAGAAGAAGTTCTCCATCCAGGCGACCTTTGTCCAGAACCTGTCCGACACGCTCACCACGGGCATCGGCAACCTGGTCGACGCCGACATGGCGACCGAAAGCGCGCAGTTGACGGCCTTGCAGACCAAGCAGCAGCTCGGCGTGCAGGCGTTGTCGATCGCCAACTCCGCGCCGGAGATCATCCTGTCGCTGTTCAAGGGCTGAGCGAGCAATCAAAGCTTCGTCCGTTTGGGAAGTGTTTTGGCGGCGCGGACGAACAGTCCGCGCCGTTTTTTTGATTTCCATTCCAGGGGTTTGATACAAATTCGGCAGATTTTGCCGCGGGCACCCGGCAAAATTTTCCGCCACGCGGCAATTCCTGCCGCGCTTGCGGGGCGCGCGGCCGGTTCCTGCCGGGTCGGTATTTCCGCGCCGCCGCGCAATCGATGTTTAAGCAAGTCTTACCGGATCGCGGCACGCGCATTGCCAGTAGGGCTGCGGGCTGGCGTGCGTGCGCACCCCGAGCAAAACGCTCGTGATCTGAACCAGAACGGAGGCTTTCAATGCTTAGCGTCAACACCAATTCGGGCGCCATGGTCGCCCTGCAATACCTCAATCAGACCAACGCGCAGCTGTCGACCACCGAAAATGCGGTCAACAGCGGCCTGAAAGTCGCGTCGGCCGCCGACGATGGCGCCACCTTCGCCATCGCCCAGAACATGCGCGGCGACGTCGCCGGCTTCGGCGCCGTCACGGACAGCCTCAATCGCGGAACGTCCACGGTCGATGTCGCCATGTCGGCGGGTCAGTCGATCTCCGACCTGCTGATCGAGATGAAGAGCAAGGCGCTGGCCGCGTCCGATGCTTCGCTCGACACCGCAAGCCGCCAGGCGCTGAACGAAGACTTCACGGCGTTGCGTGACCAGATCGCGACCGTCGTGCAGAACGCCTCGTTCAACGGCGCCAACCTGGTGGACGGCTCGACCACGCAGATCACCGCGCTGGCCTCGGCTGACGGCTCCAAGAAGATCACCGTCGCCGGCGAGAACATGAGCCTGGGCGGCTCTGTCGTGACGATCGCTGCGGCCGGCACGATCTCCACCCAGGCCAAGGCCTCGACGATGATCTCCACCGTCGAAAAGTCGCTGAACAACGTGGACAGCGCACTGGCTGAATTGTCCAGCGGTGCGAAGAAGTTCTCGATCCAGGCGACGTTCGTGCAGAACCTGTCCGACACGCTGACGACCGGCATCGGCAATCTCGTGGACGCCGACATGGCCACCGAGAGCGCTCAGTTGACGGCCTTGCAGACCAAGCAGCAGCTCGGCGTGCAGGCGTTGTCGATCGCCAACTCCGCGCCGGAAATCGTGCTGTCGCTGTTCAAGTAAGCGCTTACGCGGCGGGACCGGGTGGTCCCGCCGCGGCTGCTTGACGGCGAAGCCGGTGTGCCGGTTTCGCCCCGGGGCGTCTCGGGGTTTGTTGCGGTGGGAAAATAAAAAAACAAGACGGACGGGTCTTGCGTCGGGGGGCGCAAGGCCCGTTCGCTATTTGCGGAAACCCAGGATCGCGCTCAGCGCTTCGACGACACGCTCGGCGTCGTCGGCTGTCATGGCGGCGGAGAGCGGCAGGCTGAGCGCGCGCCGGTAGTAGCGCTCGGCGCCGGGCAGGGCGGGCGTGTCGCAGCGCTTGGCATAATAGGGCTGGCGGTGCACGGGCACATAGTGAACCTGCGTGCCGATGCCGCGTTCGGCCAGTGCGCGCATGACCTGGGCGCGGGAGATTCCGGCGCGGGCGAAATCGATGCGCGCGGCATAGAGATGCCAGGCCGGCAGGCAGGGCCGCGTGCGCGCCATCGGCCGGATCAGCGGCGCGTAGGGCGCCAACAGTGTGTCATAGGCCGCGGCGATCGCGCGCCGGCGCGCGATGAAGCGGCCAAGCTTGCCGATCTGCGAGAGCCCCAGCGCGCATTGGATGTCGTTGGCGCGCCAGTTGAATTCCGGCTCGTGCAGCTCGTAGTACCAGGGATTGGGCGTGCCGTCGGCGTCGAACGCGTCGTCGAGATTCTCGAAGTCGGCCGGATCGCGCGTCATGCCGTGGTTGCGCGCGCGCACCAGGCGCTTGGCGAGCGCCGGATCGTTCGCCGTCACCGCGCCGCCTTCGCCCATCGCGATGGCTTTGACCGGGTGGAACGAAAAGACGCTGAGATCGCAAAAGCGGCCCGAGCCGATATTGCTGACGCCGCCGCCCTTCGCCACATAGCCCGTGCCGATGGCGTGGCAGGCGTCGTCGACGATCTTGGCGCCATGGCCGCGCGCGATGTCCGCGATCTCCTCGATGGCGCCGCATTGGCCGTTCAGATGCACGTTGAATACGGCGTCGGCATGGCCCGCGCGGCTGAACGCGGCTTCGAGGTCCTTGGGCCGCATCAGCCCGGTTTCCGGATCGACGTCGGCGAAGACGATCTCCGCGCCGTTCATATGCGGCGCGCTTGCGGTGGCGAGGAAGGTGATGGCGGGCACGATCACTGTCGTGCCGGCGCCAAGAGCGAGCGCCCGCGCCGCCATGTGCAGCGCGGCCGTGCCGTTGGCGCAGACTGTCGCATGGCCGGCGCCGGTGACCTTGCACAAGGCCGCCTCGAAGCGTGCAACGTAAGGTCCGGTGGTGAGAAGCTCGCCGCGCATCGCCTCGGCGACGGCGGCGATGTCGTCGTCCTCGATCAGCTGGCGGCCATAGGGCAGGAACGCGTTGACCGCCGGCGGCTCAGCCCGCAAGGCGCGGCTGCTCATGAATAGGCCTGGGTGAGCAGCATCTGCAGCCCGCGCACGTCGAGTTGCTCGGGATTGGAATCGCTCGAATAGGCGAAATCCTCCGCCACGGCGCGCGCGCCGCGATGGATATAGGCCTCGCGCGCCGCGGCCGCGAAGCTCGCCAGGATCACATAGCGGTCCTCGATCTCCACCGTCCAGCGCGCGTCGTCGGCCGGGATCATGGTCTCGTGCAGCTTCTCGCCGGGACGGATGCCGACGACCTTCTGCCCGAGCTTGGGCGCGATCATCGTCGCGATGTCGCCGATGGTGGTGGAGGCGATCTTGGGCACGAAGATCTCGCCGCCGCGCGTCATCTCCATGCTGGAGAGCACGAAGTTCACCCCCTGGGTCAGCGTGATCCAGAAGCGGGTCATGCGCGCGTCGGTGATGGGCAGGCTTTCCGCCCCTTCCGCCGCCAGCTTCTTGAAGAAGGGCACGACCGAGCCGCGTGAGCCGAACACGTT
>DATNNS010000257.1:0-2316 GCA_035601715.1 Rhizomicrobium sp. | reverse complement strand
CCGCCGCGATGCGCCGGTTCGGGGCGCAGGTCACGCGGCTGGGCGACGGCCGCTGGAGCATCTGGGGCACGGGTGTCGGCGGCTGGGGCGCACCGGGCGAAGCGCTCGATTTCGGCAATTCGGGCACCGGCGCGCGGCTTGTGATGGGCGCGATGGCGACGACGCCGATCGCGGCCACTTTCACCGGCGACGAAAGCCTGCGGCGCCGCCCGATGAAGCGGGTGCTCGATCCGCTGACCAAATTCGGCGCGACATACGACGCGCGAGACGGCGGCCTGATGCCGCTCACCGTCACGGGCGCCGCGCGGCCGATCTGCATCGATTACGACGTGACGGTCGCGTCCGCCCAGGTGAAATCGGCGCTGCTGCTGGCCGCGCTCGGTGCGCCGGGCCGCTCGCGCATTTTCCAAAGCGCGCTGACCCGCGATCACACCGAGAAGATGCTCAGAGCGTTCGGCGCGCAGATCTCCGTTGAACCGCTCGCGAACGGCGAAGCGGTCAGCGTGACCGGCGAGGTCGAACTGAAACCTTGCGCCGTCGAGGTGCCGCGCGATCCGTCTTCCGCCGCGTTCCCGCTGGTCGCGGCCCTGATCGTTCCGGGGTCGGAGGTTTCTATCCCCGGCGTGCTGCTCAACCCGCGCCGCATCGGGCTGATCGAGACGCTGCGCGAGATGGGCGCGGACATCGCGGTTTCCAACCGGCGCGAAAGCGGCGGCGAGGAGATCGGCGATCTCACCGCGAAGCATTCGGCTTTGAAGGGCGTCGACGTGCCGCCGGGGCGCGCCCCGTCGATGATCGACGAATATCCCATCCTCGCCGTCGCCGCGGCGTTCGCGCAAGGCCGCACGACGATGCGCGGATTGGAGGAGTTGCGTGTGAAAGAGAGCGACCGGCTGTCCGCCATCGTCGCGGGCCTGCGCGCCAGTGGCGTGAAGGTCGAGGAACTGGAAGACGGCATGATCGTCGAAGGCGGCGACGTGCCCGGCGGCACCCGCATCGCCACCCACATGGATCACCGCATCGCGATGAGCTTTCTGGCCTGCGGATTGGCGGCGCGCGAGCCCATCAGCGTGGACGATACTGAGATGATCGCGACGAGTTTTCCGGAGTTCGAGGGTTTGATGCATGGCCTTGGCGCGGATTTCTTGCTGGTGAATTCATGAGCATCGTCATCGCCGTCGATGGCACCGCCGCGTCCGGCAAGGGCACGCTGGCGCAAAAACTCGCGCGGCATTTCGGTTTCGCGCATCTCGATTCCGGATCGTTGTACCGTCTGGTCGCGCTCGGGATCGCGGACGCCAGGGGCGATCCGAATAGCGAAAGCGATGCGCTCGCGGCGGCGCGCGCGATCGATCCGGCGCGGGCGATCGATCCGAGAATTCGTTCGGCCGAGATCGGCAAGGCGGCTTCGATCTCTTCCGTATTCCCGTCGGTGCGCGCGACGCTGCTGAACTACCAACGGCAATTCGCCGCCAGGCCGCCGGGCGCGGTGATCGATGGGCGCGATATCGGCACCGTCGTCTGCCCGAACGCGACCGCCAAGCTGTTCGTGGACGCCGCGCCCGAAGTCCGCGCCCGGCGGCGCTGGCTGGAGTTGAAGGCGGCGGGGCAGGCGCCCGACGAGGCGCTGATCCTCAAGGAAATCCGGGAGCGCGACGCCCGCGACCGCAGCCGCACGCTGGCCCCCATGAAGCCCGCCCCGGACGCGGCCTTGCTTGATACCAGCGCATTGGATATAGACGCGGCGTTCGAGGCCGCCCTCGCTTTGGTCAAAGCCAAGGTCGAGGAGGCGCTCAAGGCGCGGCCCAAGGGGTAAGGGAGACCCGGCGGCGCTTCCCGAGCAGGCCCGATCCATCGACACGCAACCTCACCGCCTTGCGGGCGCATGCCCGTTTGGAAGTCCGCCGCATCGTGCGGCCGGCACAACACATTTGGACGAGACCCACACATGGCCCGCACTGCCACTGCCGAATCCATTGCCGCCCCCAGCCGCGACGATTTCGCCGCGATGCTCGAAGCGAGTTTCGAAACCCAGTCGCCGCAGGAAGGCAACGTCATCCGCGGCAAGGTCGTCGCGATCGAGAACGACTATGCCGTCGTCGACGTCGGGCTGAAGACAGAAGGCCGCGTCGCGCTGAAGGAATTCGGCATGCCGGGCATGGCCAACACGGTCGCCATCGGCGACGAGGTCGAGGTCTATCTTGAGCGTGTCGAGAACGCGATGGGCGATGCCGTGCTCAGCCGCGACAAGGCGCGCCGCGAGGAAAGCTGGATCAAGCTCGAGAAGGCGTTCAACGACCAGAGCCGCGTCACCGG
>DATNNS010000256.1:0-2333 GCA_035601715.1 Rhizomicrobium sp. | reverse complement strand
GAATACGACGGTCCAGTCGCCCATGGGCGCGCAGAAATCCGAAGTCACCCTCAAGACCTCCGGCAACACGCTGACCGGCACGGCCGTGGCGCAAGGCAACACCACCGAGCTCGCGGACGGCAAGGTCGACGGCAATAATGTTTCCTGGAAGGTCTCGATCACCACGCCGTTCCCGATGACGCTGGAGTTCTCCGGCGCTGTCACGGGCGACACGATGTCGGGCAATGTGAAGGCCGGAAATTTCGGCTCGTTCCCCTTCAGCGGCACGCGGGCTTAAGCAGCCCCACTTTCACGGGCGGCAACCGCGGACATTCCGCGGTTGCCCTCTTGACTATAGAACGTTTAGGGAACATTATTACCGACCCGTCTGAACCCCCGACGGCTGGGGGGAAGGGGGGGATGTCGAAATCCGAAAAACGAATGCGGCGTGGAATTTCGGAACCGTCCGGGGCGTTGTCATGCCGAGGGCTCGCCATTACATAGCCGAAGACTGAACGGCCGGTTCAAAATTTACACACGGCCGAAGG
This sequence comes from Rhizomicrobium sp., assembly GCA_035601715.1. Lineage (GTDB taxonomy): Bacteria > Pseudomonadota > Alphaproteobacteria > Micropepsales > Micropepsaceae > Rhizomicrobium. Next base: position 1,806 of record DATNNS010000256.1, on the reverse strand, counting down.
GACAATGCCTGGAGGAGGCGCCGGATGTCCGTACCCCAATCCGCGGGGGGCCCGATCGGCTCGCGCGACGATCTCGTGCGCCATATGGCGGCGGGCTCCAAGCCCCGCGAAGACTGGCGCATCGGCACCGAGCACGAGAAATTCGTCTACGACCTGAAGACCTTCAAGCCGCTGCCCTATGAAGGCCGCCCCGGCATCCGCGCGCTGCTCGAAGGCATGCGCCGCTTCGGCTGGGAGCCGATCATGGAGGGCGAATACATCATCGGCCTCACCGGCAAGGACGGCGCGATCAGCCTGGAGCCGGGCGGACAATTCGAGCTCTCCGGCGCCGCGCTGCGCACCGTGCATGAGACCTGTTCCGAGGTGAACACGCATCTTGAGCAGGTGCGCGCGGTGGCCGAGGAGATCGGCGCCGGCGTCATCGGTCTCGGCTACGCGCCGGACTGGCGGCTCGACGAAGTGCCCGTGATGCCCAAGGGCCGCTACGGCATCATGAAGCGCTACATGCCGAAAGTCGGCGGCTACGGGCTGGAGATGATGTTCCGCACCTGCACCGTGCAGGTGAACCTCGATTTCTCGTCCGAAGCCGACATGGTGAAAAAGTTTCGCGTCGGTCTCGCGCTGCAGCCGGTGGCGACGGCGCTGTTCGCCAACTCGCCGTTCCGCGAGGGCAAGCCGAATGGGTTCCTGTCGTATCGTTCGCAGATCTGGACCGACGTCGACAACGCCCGCGCCGGCATACTGCCGTGGGTGTTCGAGGACGGCATGTCGTTCGAGCGCTATGTCGATTACGCGCTCGATGTGCCGATGTATTTCGTCTATCGCGACGGCAAGTATATCGACGTCGCGGGCAAGAGCTTCCGCGATTTCCTCGCCGGGAAAGTTCCCGCGCTCAAGGGCATCACGCCGACCATGGCCGACTGGGCCGATCATCTGACGACGATCTTCCCCGAGGTACGGCTGAAGACTTTTCTGGAGATGCGCGGCGCCGATGGCGGCTCGTGGCGGCGCATCTGCGGATTGCCGGCGCTATGGGTCGGCATCTATTACGACCAGATCGCGCTCGACGCGGCGTGGGACCTGGTGAAGGATTGGACGACGGAAGAGCGCTGGGCAATGCGCGACGCGGTCCCCCGGCTCGCTTTCGCCACGCCGTTCCGCGGCCGCACCGTCGGCGAACTCGCGCACGACATGCTGGAGATTTCCGCGGCAGGCCTGCGCCGCCGCGCCTCGCAGGATTCCGTCGGCATGACGGAAGAGGGCTTCCTCAACCCTTTGCGCGAACTCGTCGACCGCCGCCAGACCCGAGCCGAGGAACTGCTCGAGCATTACCACCGCAACTGGCACGGCGACATGAAGCCGTTGTTCAAGGAATATAATTTTCTCTGAACCGGCCGCTCAGCGGTTCGGCGCGCGGTTTTTCCACGACCATCGGCGCAGATCGGCTATTTTCGGAAATCCGTAGTGCGGTGTCATGGGCTTGTCCGGTGTCGGCGCGTTTTGATCGAACGCGTCGCGCACGGCGCGGGCCAGCAGTGCGCCGCCGATCCGCTTCTTGCGGATCAGCAGGTCGGCGAAACTGGTCGCCTCGTCCCAGCCGAGCGTTTGCTGCGCCACGATCGCGCCGGCATCGACCTTCGCGGCCATGCGATGCACCGTCACGCCATAGCGCGGCTCGCGCTCCAGCACTTCCCAGAACGTCGCGAAATGGCCGCGATATTTCGGCAGCAGACCGTTGTGGACGTTGAGCGCCAGGCGCGGAATCTCCAGCACGCGGCGCGACAGCACATAGGGCACGCCGATGGA
>DATNNS010000255.1:0-8559 GCA_035601715.1 Rhizomicrobium sp. | reverse complement strand
GTCCGATGCCGCCACATTGTTCGGCTGGATGGCGCAATTGTGGAAGGACAGGAAACAATGACCGTGATCGTCTATGAGCATCCGCTCAGCCCTTACGCCCAGAAGGTCAAGATCGCGCTCGACGAAAAGGGCGTGGCTTATGAGGCGAAGATGCCCGTCGCCATCGGCAGCGGCCAGCCGGACCGCGATTTCCTCAAATCCAATCCGCGCGGCGAAGTGCCCTCGCTGATCGACGGCGAGGCGGCGATTTTCGATTCCACCATCATCCTGGAATATATCGAGGACAAGTGGCCGCATCCGCCATTGCTGCCCAAGAGCCCGCTCGCCCGCGCCCAGGCGCGCACCATCGAAGAGGTGATGGATACGAGCTTCGAGCCGATCAATTGGGGATTGGGCGAAATCAAATGGTTCAAGCGCGCGGCGGGCGAGCGGGCGCGCGCCATCGAAGCGCGCGCCGCCGCCCAGGCGCGCGGCCTTTACGAATGGCTGACGCGCGAGCTCGACGGGCGCGAATGGTTCGGCGGCGACGCCTTCGGCTGGGCCGATCTTTCGGTCGTGCCTTATCTCAACGGCGCGCGCGGCAACCGCATCGGCCCCGACGAAAGCTCGGCGCTGGGCAAATGGCTCGCCCGCGCCAATGCCCGCCCGTCGGTCGCCAAATCGGCCAATGCCGCGATGGCCGTCGCCGCGTCCATGACGCAGGTTCATGCCGCCATCGAAAGCGGAATGTTCAAGCGCGAATATCGCGACCATCGCCTGGAATGGATGATCCGCTCGGGCGGCCTCGATGTCGTGCTCGAAGGCATCGAGAAGGGCAATATTCGCTTCTCCAACGAGCTGCGCTGATGAGCCACGAGATCATCCTGCATCACTATCCCTCGTCGCCGTTCTCCGAGAAGGTGCGCGTCGCGTTCGGCATCAAGAGGCTTTCCTGGCGCGCGGTCGAGCAGCCCGTGATCATGCCCAAGCCCGACCTGATCCCGCTGACCGGCGGCTATCGCAAGATTCCGGTGATGCAGATCGGCGCGGATGTCTATTGCGACACGCAGATCATCCTGCGCGAACTAGAGCGTCGCTATCCCGAGCCGTCGATCTTTCCGGTCAAGAACTGGCTCGCCTACGGCATCGGCTTCTGGAGCGACCGGCTGTTCTTCATGCCGAGCGTCGGCGTGGTGTTCGGTGAGATCGGGCACATGGTGCCGGAAGCCTTCAAACAGGATCGCGCCAAAATGTCGGGCAGCACCTTCTCGACCGAGGCGATGCAGGCGGCGGCGCCTTTCGCCAAAGATCAATGGCGCGCGCATGCCGATTTCGTCGCCGAGACGCTCGAGGACGGCCGCGCCTTCATGGGCGGCCAGAGGCCCGGCGCCGCCGACATCCATGCCTATATGAACTTCTGGTGGCTCAAGGCCGCGGTGCCGCATGTGGCGGAGCAGCTGCTGAAGGAATTTCCCAAGATCGTCGATTGGGTCGCGCGCGTCGCCGCCATCGGCCACGGCACGCCAACGCCGATGGAGCCGAAAGAGGCGCTCGCCATCGCCAAGGCGGCGACGTCCGAAGCCAAACGCGCCGAGGACCCGCATGACCCGCGCGGGCTCAAGCCGGGCGACAAAGTGAACGTCTCGGCCGACGATTACGGACGCGATCCGGTCGCGGGCGAGATCGTGTTCGCCAACGCCCATGAGATCGCCGTCGCGCGCAGCGATCCGGCGGTGGGCGATGTGGTGGTGCATTTCCCGCGCGCGGGATTCACGGTCGCGCCCGGCTGATGGATCGTCCGACGGGAAAAACAGAAGACGCGACCGTCGAGACAGAAGCGGGGCGGCTGAAAGGCCTCGCCCAGGACGGCGTGTCCGCTTTCCGCGGCATTCCTTACGCGACAGCCGCGCGCTGGCAGATGCCGCAACTAGCACCACCCTGGGCCGGCATTCGCGATGCGACGCGGTTTGGGCCGGTTTCGCCGCAAGGCGCGATGCGGATGGCGACGCTGAGCGGCGGACCGGTCGGCGCGCAATCGGAGGATTGCCTCAACCTCAATGTCTGGACACCGGGCTGCGACAACGCGAAGCGTCCGGTGATGCTGTGGCTCCATGGCGGCGCGTTTGTGTTCGGCGCCGGCAGCCAGGGCATCTATGACGGCAGGCGTCTGGCGGCGCGCGATGTGGTGGTCGTCACGATCAACTACCGGCTCGGCGCCTTCGGATTCCTCGCGCTCGACGACGCGACGGATGGGCGGGCGCCCGGAACCGGCGCGGAAGGAATCGCCGATCAGATCCTCGCGCTCACATGGGTGAAACAGAACATCGCGTGTTTCGGCGGCGATCCGGACAATGTCACCGTCTTCGGCGAATCCGCCGGCGCCATGAGCGTCAACGCCCTGCTGGCGAGCCCCGCGGCGCAAGGGCTGTTTCACAAGGCGATCGCGCAATCGGGCGGCGGGCATATCGGCCACGATCGCGAGCGCGCCGCGCGCGTCGCGCGCACGCTGCTCGACACGCTCGGTATCGCGCCGGCGGACGCGCGGCGCCTGCTGGACATTCCGTTTCCCGCGCTGGTCGAGGCGCAAGGCGCATTGCTCGCCGGCGCGCGGGCCGGGCGTTACCGGCTGGGCGGGTTGCCGTTCCAGCCCGCGGTGGACAACGCGACCCTGCCGCTGCGCCCGATAGACGCCGTTCGCGCCGGCGCGGCGAAAGGCATTCCTCTCCTCACCGGCACGACGCGCGAGGAATGGAAGCTTTTCACCGCCCTCGATCCCAGACTGCGCTTCATGTCGGTGAGGAATTTGTCGCAGCGCGTGACGCGGCTGGCGCATGATGTAGCGCCGGCACTGCTCGCCGCCTATGAGGAAGGCTCGCCTTTCACGCGCTTCACCGCCCTCATGACGGACAAGGCGTTCACGATGCCCGCGACGCGCCTGCTGGAGGCGCAGGCGGCTCATGCGCCGGCCTATGCCTATCGCTTCGACTGGCGCTCGCGATTGCTGGGCGGGATGTTCGGCTCCTGCCACGCGCTCGAACTGGGCTTTGTGTTCGGCACCCATGACGACAAGCGCGCCGGCCTGTTCTTCGGCAAGGGTCCCGCCGCGGACGCGCTCTCAGCCACGATGATCGACGCCTGGACCGCCTTCGCCAGAACCGGCGATCCCGGCTGGCCGCGCTATGACACGCACTCCCGCGAGACCATGATCTTCGGCGACGGACCGCCACGCGCCGCCGCCGCGCCCGACGAGGCGCGGCGCAAGGTCTGGGATGCGTTCCCCGACCGCAAGCTCGGGCCTTAGTTCTCCAGCATCACCTTGCACTGGTGCACGGGCTTGCGCAGCGCCTCGAAGGCGGTGGGGAGCTGGTCGAGCGAGACGATGTCCGTCACCATGTGGTCGACGTCGACGCGGTCGGACGCGATCATCGAGATCACATAATCGAAATCGGCCGGGCGATAGCCGAGCACGAATTGCAGCTCGAGCTCCTTCATGATGCCCATCAGCGGCATGATCGTGTCGGGCTGCTGGCAGACGCCGGCGATGACGATGCGGCAGCCGCGCGGCGCGTCCATCATCGCCATGTTGATCAGCCCCGGCGCGCCGACGCATTCGAAGATGATGTCGGGGCCGCGGCCGGCGATCTTCTCGACCTGCGCCGTCAAAGGCTGGCCCGGATCGATCGCATCGGTGGCGCCGAAGCGCGCGGCCATCGTCCGGCGCAACTCCGCCTTCTCGCTGACGATCACATGACGCGCGCCGAGGAATTTCGCCCACAGCATGACGGCCAGGCCCACCGGCCCGGCGCCGATGACGAGCACGGTGGCGCCGCGCGCCATCCTGGCCATGTCCACGGCGTGCAGGCCGACGGCCAGCGGCTCGACCATCGCGCCCTCGCGGAACGACACGCTGTCGGGCAGGCGAAAGGCGCTGCCCGCGCCGAGGCGCACATAATCGGCATAGGCGCCGGGGCTCTGGCCGAGGCCGATGGAGACGCCTTTCATGCAAAGCCCGCGGCCTTGGGAGAAATTCAGGCACGGCGAATGCTCGCCGCAGCAGATGAACGGAAAGCCCGCGACGCGGTCGCCGCTCTTCCATTGCGACGCGGCGGATTTTCCGACCGCCACCACCTCGCCGGCGAATTCGTGGCCCATCACCGCGCCCAGCGCGAGCGGCATGATGCTGGTCGGCTCGGTCATGTGCAGGTCGGAGCCGCAGATGCCGCAATTCTTCACGCGCAGGATGATGTCGCCGGCGCCCGGCTCGGGGTCAGCGAGAGTTTCCACCACAAGGGGCTTGGACATTTCCCGGAAAACAGCTGCGCGCATGATGGTATTCCGCTTGACGTTCCGCGCCCAAGCTTATGTCATCGCCGGGCACGCGCAACCGGGACGGATCATGACCGAAGTTTACGCTACGGCACAGCAAATGCTCGCCGATCTCGCGGCGAAACGGATTTCCGCATGCGAGCTTCTGGAGCTGCATGTCGCGCGCAATGCTGCGCTGCACGGCAAGCTCAACGCGGTGGTGGCGAGCGATCTCGACCGCGCCCGGCGCGACGCGGGGACGCTCGACGATGCGCGGACAAAGGGTACCGCGCTCGGCGCGCTCGCCGGCCTGCCGATGACGATCAAGGACGGCTTCGACGTCGAAGGCCTGCCCGCGACCAGCGGCTTTCCACCCTTCGCAGCGCGCGACAAGAATTGCGCCGACGCCGAGCTTGTTGCCCGGGCGCGCGCCGCCGGCGCCGTCGTCTGGGGCAAGACCAATGTGCCGCTCTTCCTCAGCGACTTCCAAAGCTACAACGCGATCTACGGCACGACGAACAATCCCTATGACGTGACGCGGGTGCCGGGCGGATCGTCGGGCGGGGCGGCGGCCGCGCTGGCCGCCGGCATCACGCCGCTGGAGATCGGCTCGGATATCGGCGGCTCGCTTCGTCATCCGGCCAATTTCTGCGGCATCTGTTCGCTCAAGCCGACATGGGGCGTATTGCCGATGCGCGGCCATGTGCCGCCGCCGCCGGGGATGGATGCCGAAGTCGATCTGGGCGTCGCGGGCCCGATGGCGCGCCATGCGGACGATCTGAAATTGTTGTGGGGCGTGCTGCGCGGACGCGAAGCCTCGCCCACGCAACCGGTGAAGGACGCGCGGATCGCGGTGTGGGATGACGAGCCGCTCTTTCCGCTGGCGGCGGAGGTGAAAGCCGGCGTCGCTCGGGCGTCGGATGCACTCGGCCGGCAGGGCGCGCGCGTCGAGGCCATCAAAGCGCCGGTCGATGCGCTGGAAATGATCGAAGCCTATCTGCGGCTGCTGGCGCCGATCGTCACGATCGGTCTTCCCGACCATGCCCGCGCGCACATGAATTCGCAGCGCGAGGCGGATCTGAAAGCGGTCGCCGCGGGCGCGGGGCCGTGGAGCGAACAGTTCTATCGCCTCGCCGCGACCGGGCGCGACGACGAGATTGCGGCGGCGACGACGGCGCGGCAGGCGCTGAAGGATCGCATGACGGAATTCTTCAAGGACTACGACGCGATCCTCATGCCGATCTCGCCCGGCCCGGCGTTCAGGCACGATCATAGCGAGCCGTTCAACGCGCGAACGCTGGAGGTCGACGGCAAGACCGTTCCTTACATCACGATGCTGGGCTGGATCGCGCTGGCGACCGCGCTGCATCTGCCGGCGCTCGCCGTTGCCGCGGGGCGGACGAAAAGCGGGCTTCCGGTCGGCGTGCAGATCGTGGGGCCGTGGAACGGCGAGGACCGACTGTTCGATTTCGCGCGCGCCATCGAGCGGGAATTGGGCGGTTTTAGCGCCCCGCCGCTCTGACGCGAGGGACTCCGCGCCGGCGATATGGCATAAATCCGCGACCGCTATTCAGAACCGACAGGGGCACACCATGACCATCAAATTGCGCAACGGCATCTTCCTCGCGCCCTTCCATCCGGTCGACGAGGACCCGACGCTCTGCATCCAGCGCGATCTGGAACTGATCGAGCATCTCGACCGGCTCGGCTATGACGAAGCGTGGGTGGGCGAGCATCATTCGGCCGGCTTCGAGATCATCGCGAGCCCGGAAGTGTTCATCGCCGCCGCCGCCGAGCGCACGCGGCGCATCCGGCTCGGCACCGGCGTCGTCTCGCTGCCCTATCACAACCCGCTGATGACGGCGAACCGCATCTTGCAGCTCGATCATCAGACGCGGGGCCGCGTGATGTTCGGCGTGGGACCCGGCCTTCTGCCGTCCGACGCGTTCCAGATGGGCATCGATCCCAACACCCAGCGCGACCGCATGGTCGAAGGGATCGAAGTGATCCTCAAGCTGTTCGCGGGCGAGCGCGTGACGCAGAAATCGGACTGGTTCAATTTCGTCGACGCGACTTGCCAGCTGCGCCCTTACACCTGGCCGCATCCGGAAATCTGCGTCGCCTCGAGCGTCACGCCGTCGGGCGGCAAGCTGGCGGGACGGCACGGCTTCGGCATGCTGTGCGTGGCGGCGACGCAGGCCGGCGGCTACGACGCGCTCGGCATCAACTGGAAGATCGCAAACGAAACCGCCGCCGCCAACGGCCGCAAGATGGATCCGGAAAAGCTGCGCCTGGTCGGCCCGGTGCATATCGCCGAGACGACGGCGCAGGCGATGGAGAACGTGAAGTTCGGCTTCCACAAATGGCAGGATTATTTCGCCGGCATCAGCCCGGCCGGCCAGCAGGCCAACATCACCGGCGATCCGATCGAAGCCGCGATCAAGGCCGGCGTGATCGTGGTCGGCACGCCCGACGACGCGATCGCGCAAATCCGCCGCCTGCAGGAAAAGCAGGGCGAGTTCGGCTGCTTCCTGCAGCTCGCGCACAACTGGGCCAATTTCGAGAACACCAAGAAATCCTACGAGCTGTGGCAACGCCATGTGACGCCGGTGGTCAACAAATCCAACGGCGCGCGCGAGACCGCGTTCAAATGGGCGCGCGACAACTCGCCTAGGTTCATGACGGCCGCGATGGGCGCCGCGATGGCCACCATCCAGAAGCACCACGAGGACGAAGCCAAGAAGGCCGGTGCGCCGAAAGCAGCGGAATGAAGCTCAAATGCGATGACGAACCGAATTGTCATCCCGGGCGAGCGCTGTAGCGCGAGACCCGGGACCCATCGCGAAAGCGGCGCGATGGGTCCCGGCTCTGCGCGCTGCTGACGCAGCGCTTGGCCGGGATGACAATTGCGTATTAGCGGCTACTCTTATCAAGACACTCTAGAATTTCACCCGTCCCGCCGCGATCTCGCCATAGCGCGCCGCATCGAGCGGTTCGTAGCGCTCGGTCGCGGGATCGAGCCAATAGATCGGGTCGCGGATCGTGTTCGGGTCGAAGCCTTCTTTCACCAGTTCGACCTTGCGCTGCTTGAAGGTGCCGGTGATTTCCATTTCGGGCTGCAGGCGCAGGAAGACCGGGCGCGCGTAAGGCGCCAGATTGCCCGCGAGCTTCTGCGCCAGCGTCGCGACGTCGAACCCGGGCCCCACGACCAGCGCCGCCATCCCGGCGCGGCCGTCCTGGCCCGGCACGGCCACGCCATAGACATTGGCTTCCTGGATGCCCGGCACGACGCCCAGAGCTTCGGAGACTTCGCTGGTCGCCACGTTCTCGCCCTTCCAGCGGAAGGTGTCGCCGATGCGGTCGACGAAATAGAAATAGCCGAGTTCGTCATGGCGCATCAGATCGCCGGTGCGAAACCAGGCGTCGCCTTTCTCGAACACGTCGCGCAGCACTTTCTTCTGCGTGTCGGCGGCCTGGGTGTAGCCGTCGAAGGTCTTGCCGGGCTCGTCGGTGATCTGGCCGATCGCCTCGCCCACTTCGCCGGGGGCACATTCGATGCAGAAGCCGTCGGCGCCGCGAATGGGCATTTCGCGCTCGATATCGAAGCGCACGATGCGGGTGGTGACGAGGCGGCGCATATAGGACGGCACGCGGCCGACGGCGCCGACCTTGCCGTCGTAATTGAGCAGCGAGACGTTGCCTTCGGTGGCGCCGTAGAACTCGATGATCTTCGGGATCGCGAAACGCTGCTGGAACGCGCTCCAGATCTCCGGGCGCAAGCCGTTGCCGGTGATCACGCGCAACGCATGATCGCGCTCGTGCGCCCCGGGCGGCGCGTTGAGCAGGTAGCGGCAGAGTTCGCCGATATACTGAAAGCAGGTCGGCTTGTAGCGGAAGCAGTCGTTCCAGAATTCGTGGACGGACAGCTTGCGCCGCAGCACGAGCGAACCGCCGGCCGTCAGCGCGACGCCCACCGCGCAGATGCCGCCCGCGGAATGGTAGAGCGGCAGCACGTCGTACATGCGGTCGCGTGGGCCGGAATCCAGCGCCCCCGCGAAGCCGTACATCATGAACAGCATGCGCAGATGCGTGATGTTTGCGGCCTTGGGCAGGCCCGTGGTGCCGGAGGTGAAGATGTAGAACGCGCGATCCTTGCAAGTGACGCCCGCACGCCATGCCGGATCAGGCTGCATAGATGACGATGCCGCCAGCGCCGCGTCGAGATCCTCGCAGCCCGGCACGGCGCGGCCCGTCGCCCAGGCCACCACCGGCGTG
>DATNNS010000254.1:0-2648 GCA_035601715.1 Rhizomicrobium sp. | reverse complement strand
AAGGGGGGAAGTCTGGACCACCGTCCCCCTTCCCGAAAACGCGAGTGCGTTTTCGACCCTCCCTCAAGGGGAGGGTAGATGGCGCGCTGCATTCCAGCCATGCGCGCGCAAACGATCACTTATCGTTTCACTTCCCAACTCGTCGTCCCGTCGGGATTGTCCTTGAGCACGATGCCCTGGGCGAGCAACTCGTCGCGGATGCGGTCGGATTCTTTGAAGTTCTTCACCGCCCGCGCTGCCTTGCGCGCCGCGATGGCGCGCGCGATCTCCGCCGTATCGACAGCCGCCTTCGCCGCAATCGATTCCGGATTGGCGGAAAAACCAAGCAGCGCCAGCCCGCCCGCGATCTCCTCGTCCGTGCCGTTGTGCAATTCCGCGATGGCCTGCGGCGTGTTGAGATCGTCGCACAGCGCCGCGAGCAGGGCCTCGCCGATGCGCCGGTTGGCGAGCGGCTCGGCAATATCGTACCAGCGTTCCAGCGTGCTCCAGCTTTCCTTCATGCCGGCGACCGTCCAATCCATCGGCTGGCGGTAATGCGAGCGCAGCATGTTGAAACGCAGAACCTCGCCCGGCCAGTCCTTGAGCAGATCGTGGATCGTCACGAAATTCCCCAAACTCTTGGACATCTTCTCGCCTTCGACCTGCAGGAAGCCGTTGTGCATCCACACCTTGGCGAGCGGATGGCCATGATGCGCGGCCTCGCTCTGGGCGATCTCGTTTTCGTGGTGGGGGAACAGCAGATCGATGCCGCCGCCGTGGATGTCGAAGGTTTCGCCGAGATACTGCCCGGCCATCGCGGAGCATTCGATGTGCCAGCCGGGGCGGCCGCGGCCCCAGGGCGAGTCCCAGCCGGGTGTGGCCGCATCCGACGGCTTCCACAGCACGAAATCCATCGGGTTCTTCTTGTAGGGCGCCACCTCGATGCGCGCGCCGGCGATCATCTCGTCGAGCGGGCGGCGCGACAGCTTGCCGTAATCGGGCTTGGACGAAACATCGAACAGCACATGGCCTTGCGCGGGATAAGCGTGACCCGCCGCGATCAATTCCGCGATCATCGCGATCATCGGCGCGACATGCTCGGTCGCGCGCGGCGTCACGGTCGGCGGCAGGTTGCCCAGCGCCGCGACGTCCTCGTCGTAGACGCGGCCCGTCTCGTTCGTGATTTCGCGCACGACATCGAGGATCGGGACGTTACGCCCCGCCCCGCGCTCGATCGCGCGCGCGTTGATCTTGTCGTCGATGTCCGTGATGTTGCGGACGTAAGTGACGTGGTTCTCGCCATAGAGATGGCGCAGCAGCCGGAACAGCACGTCGAACACGATGACGGGCCGCGCATTGCCGATATGGGCGAAGTCGTAGACCGTCGGCCCGCAGACATAGAGACGGACATCGTTCGGATCGAGCGGCGCGAAATCTTCCTTGATTCGCGTCAGCGTGTTGTAGAGGCGCAGATTCGTCATGGCGGACTCTTATCGCGATTTGCGGGCAAAAGGGGAGCGTGTTCAGCCGCGACAACAGCAACAGATTTGGCGGAAGGTTTTCACGCCGTGTCCCCTTTGAGCCGCGCCAGAGCCCGCGCGCGCCCGATCAGCGGTAGCAGTTTTTTGAGTTCGGGTCCATTCTCGCGCCCCGTCAGCGCGAGCCGCAGCGGATGAAACAGCGCGCGGCCCTTGAGCCCCGTTGCCGCCGCGACCGCGCCGGTCCAGGCGGGCCACGTCGTCTCGTCCCACGGCTCGGGCGGCAGAAGTGTTGCGGCCTTTGCGGCCATCGCCGCGTCCTCGATGACCGGCGTCACCGGTCCGGCCACCAGCGTCCACAGATCGGCCGCATCGGAAAGCTTCGATACGTTCGTTTTCACCGCGTCCCAGAACGCGGGCGTGGCCGGGAAGTCGAGGCGCGCCGCCACGGCGTCGAACGGCAGCGTGTGCAGCAGCCTGGCGTTGAGGCCTTCCAGTTCCTTCGGATCGAAATGCGCCGGGGCGCGACCGATTTTCTCGAACGAGAATTCCGACGCCAGCGTTTCGAGTGATGGTTTCAGCTCGATCGCATCGGAGGTGCCGGTCTTGGCGAGATAGGACGCCAGCGCCAGCGGCTCGATCCCGTTCTCGCGAACCTCGCGCAAGGAGAGCGAACCGATGCGCTTGGACAGCGCCTCGCCGCCCGCGCCGACCAGCAGCGGGAAATGGGCGAATTCCGGCACCTTCGCGCCCAGCGCTTCGAAGATCTCGATCTGAGCCGCGGTGTTGGTGACGTGGTCCTCGCCGCGCACGATATGTGTGACCGCGAAGTCGATGTCGTCGGCGACCGACGGCAGCGTGTAGAGGAAGCGGCCGTCCTCGCGGATCAGCACGGGATCGGACAGATGCGCGGTGTCGATCTCGACGTCGCCGCGCACCAGGTCGCGCCATTTCACCTTGGTCTGCGACAGCTTGAACCGCCAATGCGGCTTGCGGCCTTCGCTCTCCAGCCTGGCGCGATCCTCAGCGCTCAGCGCGAGCGCGGCGCGGTCATAAACCGGCGGCTTGTGCATCGCGATCTGGCGCTTGCGGCGGCGGTCGAGCTCGTCGGCGGTTTCATAGGCCGGATAAAGATGTCCCGATGCTTTCAACCGCTCCGCCGCCGCGCGATGCGCGTCGGCGCGCTCGACC
>DATNNS010000253.1:0-12715 GCA_035601715.1 Rhizomicrobium sp. | reverse complement strand
GCGCGAGAACGCTTCGTAGATCACCAGGCGCACGGAGTTGGAGCCGATGTCGACGATGGCGATGGGCCGCCCAGGCGCGCTTCGCGCCAGGCCGCGCAGGTCGGCCGCCACGGACGTCGTCGCCGCCATGCTCAGCTCCGCCGCGTCGCGATGGCGACCGGCACGCTCATCTTGAGCGCCTTGCCGCGGCCCGACAGGGACGGATTCGTCATGAAATAGGTGTGCGCGGAGAACGCACTGTCGCTGTCGGCCTCAGGATCGCGGGTATAGGTGGCGTCCGGATTCATGCTCCAGCTCTGGGCCTGGTCCTTGAACAGCGCGACCATGATCTGGCCCAGCACCTGTTCATGCACCGTCGGGTTCTCGATCGGCACCAGCGCCTCGACGCGGCGGTCGAGATTGCGCTGCATCCAGTCGGCCGACGAAATGAACACCTTGGCCTTGGGCGACGGCAAGCCGTTGCCGTTGCCGAAGCAGACGATGCGGCCATGCTCGAGGAAGCGGCCGACGATGCTCTTGACGCGGATATTGTCCGAAAGCCCCGGCACGCCCGGCTTGAGGCAGCAGATGCCGCGCACCACCAGATCGATGCGTACGCCGGCCTGGCTCGCGCGGTAGAGCCCGTCGATCAGATGCGGATCGACCAGCGCGTTGAGCTTGATCCAGATCGCGGCGGGCTTTCCGGCGCGGGCGTGGGCGATTTCCTCCTGGATCGAATCGATGATCTTGCCGCGCAGGGACAGCGGCGAGATCGCGATCTTCTCCAGCCCTACCGGCTCGGCATAGCCGGTGACGTAGTTGAACAGCTGCGCCGCGTCGCGCCCGAGCGCCGGATCGGCGCTGAACAGCGACAGGTCGGTGTAAACCTTGGCCGTCACCGGGTGATAATTCCCGGTTCCAAAATGAACGTAGGTACGCAGGTTTCCGGCCTCGCGGCGCACCACAAGGCTCACCTTGGCGTGCGTCTTGAGCTCGATGAATCCGTAAACCACCTGCACGCCGGCGCGCTCCAGATCGCGTGCCCATTTGATGTTGGCTTCCTCGTCGAACCGCGCCTTGAGCTCGACGAGCGCGGTGACCGACTTGCCGGCTTCCGCCGCCTCGATCAGCGCGCTGACGATGGGCGAGTTCTTGGAGGTGCGGTAGAGCGTCTGCTTGATCGCGACCACCTCCGGATCGGCCGCGGCCTGGCGCAGGAACTGCACCACCGCGTCGAAGCTTTCGAACGGATGATGGACGAGGATGTCCTTGACGCGGATCGCGGCGAAGCAGTCGCCGCCATGATCGCGGATGCGCTCGGGGAAGCGGGCGATATAGGGCTTGAACTGGAGATCCTGCCGCTCATCGAGGATGAGCTGGCGCAAGTCCGACAGCCCGAGCAGATGATCGATGATCACCAGCTCCGAGCCTTCGAGATCGAGATGGTTCGCGATGAAGCGCCTGAGATCGGCCGGCATCGAGGCGGCGCACTTCATGTGGATGACGGAGCCGCGGCGGCGGCGCTTGAGCAGGCTCTCGAACAGCCGCACGAGATCTTCGGCTTCTTCCTCCACTTCCACGTCGCTGTCGCGCAGGATGCGGAACAAGCCGCTGCCGAGCACCGTGTAGCCCGGAAACAGCCGGTGCAGATAAAGCCCGATCACGGTTTCGAGCGCGATGAAGCGCGCCGGCGTTTCCGCGCCCGGCAACCGGATGAAACGCTTGAGCTGCGAGGGGATCGGCAGCAGCGCGCTGATCGTCTTGCTGTCTTTCTTGCGCTGCAGTTGCAACGCGAGCGTGAAGCCGAGATTGGGGATGAACGGGAAGGGATGCGACGGGTCGAGCGCGAGCGGCGTGAGCACCGGAAAGATCTGGCCGCGGAATTCGCCGTCGAGCCACAGCCGGTCGGTCTCCGACAATTCGTCCGCCTCGAGCACCATGATGCCGGCGCGGCGCAATTCGCCGCACAGCCCGGTCCAGATCGTCTGCTGGTCGGCGATCAATTCGCCGGCCTTCTGGTCGACGCGCGCCAGCTGCTGCGCCGGCGTCAGCCCGTCGTCCGACAAAGTGGCGACGCCGGCCGCGACCATGCCTTTGAGGCCGGCGACGCGCACCATGTAGAATTCGTCGAGATTGGACGCCGAGATCGACAGAAAGCGCAGCCGCTCGAGCAGCGGGTGCCGCGGATTCTGCGCCTCTTCCAGGACGCGCCGGTTGAAGGCCAGCCAGGACAATTCGCGGTTGACGAAGCGCTCCGGCGAGGCCGGGTCGATGGCGAACTCGGCCGGCTCATCGCGCGGCGCGTCCAGCGGCACGGAATCGTCCACCACTTCGCCGGAATCCTTCAACTCTAACCGTGACTTAGCCATCTGCCGCGCTGCTTGGGGTGCCCGAATCTAGAGGATAATCATTGCGATGTCATGGCGATGACGGTGCGCCGCCATTGGCCCTAAGCCATCAATTCCTGGATCAGCGCCGTGGTGATCGGGCGTTTTTCAGCCAGGGCTTTGGCGTCGGCTTCGGCAACGAAGTCGCGGATCGCGGCAGGGGAACGTTCCAGCCGCCGGACCATCTGCTGGATCACCGTGTCGGATACGGTCAGCTGCCGGTCGGCGAACAGCTTCTTTGCCAGCGCCGCGAGCAGCGCGTCGTCCGGCGCCCATAGCGGAAACGATAACAGAGCCGAGAAGCGCGAGGCGAGATCGGGCATTGCGGTCGGCCAGGCGGCGGGCGGTTCGCGCCCGGTGAGCAGCACCGGCGCCGTGCGCGTCGCGCGCTCCATCACCGAGAACAGCGCTTCGTCGCGCCCGGGGTTCGCCAGGCTGGAATCGACGCCTTCGACGACCAGCGGCCGCGATGCATCGAGCCGCGCGAGAATGCTGCCGCTCAACGATGCCGCCGCCACGATCTCCGCGCCCGCGCGCCACGCGGCGGCGAGATGGGATTTGCCCGAACCGGGCGGCCCATGCAGCGCCGCGCTCGCGACCGGCCAGTCCGGCCATGAGTCCACGAACGCCGCCGCCTGCGCATTGCCGAGCCCGACGATGAAATCCTCGCGCGTGAATTTGGCGGGCGTAGAGAAAGGAAAGGTCAGTTGGGAGCTCAAGAGACCGTCACGCCGCGCGCCGGCCGCGGGCGGCGGCCTTGAGCCAGACCTGACCGTAGGCGAGCCACGAGGCGATGGTGAAGGCGCCGGTGACGACCGCGGCGAAGGCGGAAATCTGAGGCCAGTCGAGATCGAACGCCAGCACCACCAGCACCAGCGCGATATAGGCGACCTGAACCGCCGTGCTGATCTTGCCGATCGGCAGTGGCACCACGCGCAGCGGCAGCGCGAGAGATTTCGCCACCACGATGCCGCCGACGATCGCCGCATCGCGCGCGATCACCACCACCGTCAGCCACAAGGGCGTCACGCCCATCGCGGTCAGCGCGACGAAGGCGAACAGCATCAGCAGTTTGTCGGCAGCGGGATCGAGATAGCGGCCGAAGCGCGTGGCGAGATGGAACCGCTTGGCGAGCCAGCCGTCGGCGGCGTCGGTCAGGCCTGCGAAGACGAACACCGCCAGCGCCGCGCTCTGATGCGCCCACAGCAGCAACAGCGCCAGCGCCGGCGCGCAGGCGAGCCGCAACGCGGTGAGGATGTTGGGGATGTTGCGCAGGAACCAGATCACGGCGTGCTCGCATTGGCCGGCGGCGGCAGAGCTTCGAGCGACCAGCCGCCGTCATTTTCCAGGTCGTAGCCGGCCTGGGCGATGGAATCCTTCAGCTGCTCGGCGGTGCCGACATAGGTGATCGAAACGCGCGCCTCGCCGATATCCATCGCCACCACGCCGACATCGGTGATGGTGGGAACGGTGGCGAGCTTCTGCTGCATCGTGCCCCACGCATCCAGCGATTCGATCTGCACCGCGGCGACAAGCCGGGAGCGCTTGCCGAAATCGATCGCCGAATGCGCCTTCCAGGCATTGATCACGGCGGCCGCCGCCGCGTCGGCGGCATCGGCGTAGATTTTCGCCGGTAGCGCCCCGGGCGGCTCGGGCACGACGACGTCGGGAACGGTCCACGGGGCACCGATGCCCACATGGCGCAACTTCACCGTCACCTTGCCCTTGTCGTTGGAGAACAGCAGCAGCATGCCCTCCTCGGCGCGCACGCGCCCGGCGATGGACTGCAGCTGCGGCCACTGCGCGGAGTCGAAGGTGACGGCGCCGAGCGCCGAAATCGTCGGCGCGTCGGGGATCGGCAGGTTGAGCGGCACCGCGGCATGCGAATAGCGCGGATTGAAGAACGCGTTGGTCCACGCACCGTGCGGATCGTAGCGCGGCGCCAGCGGCACGATCAGGATGGGGTGCGCCGCCATGTCGGTATAGGCGATGCCCTGCCCGCGCAGCATGCGGCGCACCGCATCGCCGTTGAACGTATAGGTCATGCTGGCGGAATAGCGCGTGGTCGAGCGGCGCACGTTCACCGGCAGATAGTTCGCGACAAGCCGCTGGATCGCCTGGTCGTCGAGCGTCGGCAGCTTGCTCCAGTCCTCCTGCTTGGTCAGGCGATGGATCACCGCGGTCCAGGCCCGCTGGAAGCCCGAATTGATCGCGATGTTCTGCGCTTCCGTCGCCGACGCCGCGCTCGCATCGACCTGGATGCCGGTCACGGTGAACGGATCGGCCGGCGGCGCGGCCGCGGCAGGAGACAGAAAGACGAGCAAAAACAATGGGATGACAAGAATTCGGCGCATGGTGAAACCCGAGAAAGCGCGTGGAATATACGGGTGCGCCCGCAAATGCGAAACCGGCAATCAGGCGGCGAAAAGCCCCGCCGCCGGCGAGGCACTGCCGCTGTCCGGGAACACGGTGGCGTCGAGATCGCGGCGCGCCACGCGCATGTGGTCGCTGAGCACGCCTTTGAACAGCACCCGCATGTCGGTTTGCGGCGGCTGATCGCGGCCGTCCTTGAGGGCTGCGGGTTTCAGGCCCGTCCATTGCGCCTGGACCGTTCCACCTTTCACGGCCCCGCCGAGCAAGAACGCCGCGCCCGCGGTGCCGTGATCGGTGCCGCCATTGCCGTTCGGCGCCGCGGTGCGGCCGAACTCCGTCGCCATCACCACTGCGGTCTTGTTCCACGCCGGACCGAGCGCGGTCTTCATCGCGTCGAGCGCGGCGTCGAGCGCGCGCAAGCGGCGCGCGAGCTGTCCGTCGCCGGCGCCTTCGTTGACATGGGTGTCCCAGCCGCTCGCATCGAGCACCGCGACGCGCGGCCCGTCGTCGCGCGCGAGCAGCCGGCCCGCGCCGGCGAACAGCGGCGTCAGATCGCCATAACTGCCGGCGCGTTGCGCCATCTGCTCGGGCGTCTTGGGCTTGTCGTCCATCGCCGCATCGGCCTTGGCCTCGGTGTCGATCGCGCTGGCGAGCGAGGCGCGCAGCACGGGATCGTTGCCATAGAGAGCGCCGACACGCTTGAGGAACGCCGCGTCGGGCTGCGGCATCACCGCCGGCATCCAACTCGACGCTTTCGCGGTCCCCGACAGCAGCAGCGGCGGCGACGCGGCAACCGCGAGCGCGCCTTCGCCATCCGCCAGGCCCATCGGCTTGAGCGCGCGGTTGAGCCAGCCGTCGCCCAGCACATGCGGACCGGTCGCGCCGGTTTCCAGCACATTCTGTCCATCGAAATGCGAGCGGTCGCGATAGGGCGAGGAGATGTTCTGGAACACGACGAGCTCTTTGGCATCCCACATGGCCTTCATGTTGGTGAGCGCGGGATGCAAGCCGAAATGTCCGTCGAGATCGTGCAGCGCGTTGGTGCCCGTGGTGTCGAGCGCCAGCGCGCCGCGCACCGATTTGTAGTCCGGATCGCCGTGCGGCGGCGCGGCGGCGAGCCCGTCGAGCGCGCCGCGCAGGATCACCACCACCAAGCGACGGTCGGTCGGCACAGTGGCGAAGGCGAAGCGGATCGGTGCGTCCCACACGCTCATCGCGCCGGCGGCGAGCGCGGTCTTCAGGATCGAACGGCGGTCGAGCATGGTCATCTCCGCTGGAATTCCGGGCTCGCGAGCAGCAACGCCATCGCCTCGCCCGCATTGGCCGACGCCTTCATCGCGGCGCGCGTGGCGGGCTGCAGCAGCGGTCCGAGGCCGGCATCGGCGATCGCGACCGAATCCACGCTCTGCGGAACGCGGTTGCCGAATTCTTTCGCCCATTCGATGCGGTTGAGCAGCGCGTCCGGCCCCGACCAGGCGTCCGAATTGTCCGGCCAGCCCTTGGGCGATGCCGCGGCGAGCGGGAATTCGCCCATCATGCGCGTGGCGGCCATCACGCCCTTGACCTGTTTGTCCTGGTCGCCGCCCTGCGGCCAGCCGACCAGACGCATCGCGGCCGTGGTGTATTCGGCCGGCGAGCGCATCTTGCCCGCGCCCGGCTTCCACGCGGCGGGATCGTCGATGGCCGTCTTGGCCAGCGCCTTCAGGTCGCCGCCGGTTTGCTGGAACGACTTTTCGAGACGCGAGACGGATTCGGCGGATGGGTCGTCGGCGACGAAATGCGCCGCGAACTTCCTCGCGATGTGTCGCGCCGTCGCCGGGTCGCGCGCGAGATCCTTCAACGCCGTGATGCCCGCGTCCTCGCCGCCCGAATAGGTCTTGCCGCGCAGCACGATGTCGCCAGGTTCGTGGCGCGCGGGATAATAACGAAAGCCCGTGCCGGCGCCGTCGCGATCGATGCTCCAGCCGGTCAGGATCTTCGCCAGCGCGATGACATCGGCCTGGGTGTAGCCGCCGTCGACCCCCAGCGTATGCAGCTCCATCACTTCGCGGGCGAAGTTTTCGTTGATGCCTTTGCCCACGAATTTCCCGGCCAGCGAATCCGGCCCGATGGATTGCGCATTGTCGAGATAGAGCAGCATCGCGGGATGGCGCGTCGAGGCCAGCAGCATGTCCTCGAACTTGCCTGTGATGTTCGGGCGGATCGCTTCGCGCTCGAAGGCGCCGACGAAGGTGATCGCGGCGGGGTTGAGCGCGGAGACGACGAAATGATTGCTCCAGAACCACACCAGCCGCTCGGCGAAGGGCTTGTCGGTCGTGAAGCCGAGCGCGAAGCGCCCCGCCATCTCGCGGGTGAATTGCGGCACCCGCGTCTTGAAGAACTGTTTCACCGGATCGGGCGCGCCCGGCTGGCTGCGCGCCATCTGGACGTCCTTGCGATATTGCAGCAGGTCGCTGACCAGATCGCCGCCCGTCTTGAACGACTCGCCGCCGTCGACCGGCTGGGGCTGCGCCACCGCGCCGTCGAGTTGCGCGGCCAGCCAACGCCGGGGTGCGGCGCTCGCCGCGGCGATTTCGCCGGGCCGCGCGCCGAGGCCGAATCTGTGTGCCGCGATGGCGCCTTCGAGAGACATGCGCGCTCCCTTGCGCTCGTTTCAGCGCCCGACTACACCGAAACGCTAGGCCCAGTTTCCTGAACCGCAAATGAACAAGCCCCGCAACAGCCTCACATATAAAGACTCCGGCGTCGACATCGACGCGGGCGAAGCGCTGGTCGCGCGTATCGCGCCCGCCGCCAAGGCCACGCGCCGGCCGGGCGCCGACGCCGATCTGGGCGGTTTCGGCGGATTGTTTGATTTAAAGGCCGCGGGTTTCAAGGATCCGATCATCGTGGCCGCGACAGACGGCGTCGGCACCAAGCTCAAGATCGCCATCGATACCGGACTGTTCGCCGGCATCGGACAGGACCTGGTGGCCATGTGCGTCAACGATATCGTGGTGCAGGGTGCCGAGCCGTTGTTCTTTCTGGATTATTACGCCAGCGGAAAGCTCGACGTGGATGCGGCCGCCGTGGTGATCGAAGGCATCGCGCGCGCCTGCAAGGAAAGCGGCTGCGCGCTGATCGGCGGCGAGACGGCGGAGATGCCGGGACTTTATGCCAAAGGCGATTTCGATCTCGCGGGATTTTCCGTCGGCGCGGTGGAGCGCGGCGCGATCCTGCCCAGGATCGACGACATGCGCGAAGGCGACGTGCTGATCGGCGTCGCGTCGTCTGGCGTGCATTCCAACGGCTATTCCCTGGTGCGGCGCGTCGTCGCCGATGCGGGGCTTTCCTATAACGCGTCCGCGCCGTTCGCGACAGAGGCGACCCTCGGCGAAGCGCTGATGGCGCCGACGCGGCTTTATGTGAAGAGCGCGCTGGCCGCGATCCACACCGGCGGCGTCAAGGGCTTCGCCCACATCACCGGCGGCGGCCTGACCGAGAACCTGCCGCGCGCTCTGCCGCTGGACCTCGACGCCGATATCGATCTCACGGCGTGGACGCCGGCGCCCGTGTTCGGCTGGCTCGCCAGCTCCGCCGGCATCGAAGAGCGCGAAATGCTGCGCACATTCAATTGCGGCATCGGCTTGATCGCGGTGGCGGATGCCAAGCTCTCCGGCCACGTCATCGACGCGTTCCAGGAGAACGGTGATCGCGCGACGCGGATCGGGACACTGGTCGTCGGCGACGGCGAGCCGAAAGTCCGCTACCGCGGCGCGCTCAAGCTGTGAGCCGCGTCCGCACTGCCGTCCTGATCTCCGGCCGCGGCAGCAATCTGTCCGCTTTGATCGAGGCCGCGCGCGCGCCGGACTATCCGGCCGAGATCGCGCTGGTGTTTTCCAACAAGGAGGACGCGGCGGGGCTCACCGTGGCGAAGGCCGCGGGCATTCCCACCGTCGTCATCTCGCACAAGCCTTTCGTCGCGCGCGAAGAATTCGATGCGACCATCGACGCGGCATTGCGCGCGGCCGATATCGCGCTCATCTGCGAAGCCGGTTTCATGCGCATCCACAGCGAATGGTTCGTCAAGCGCTGGGAAGGCAGGCTGATCAACATCCATCCCTCGCTGCTTCCCGCCTTCCCCGGCATCCGCGTCCACCGCCAGGCGCTCGAAGCCGGCGTGAAGGTGAGCGGCTGCACGGTGCATTTCATGGTGCCGGAATTGGACAGCGGCCCGATCATCGCGCAAGCCGCGGTGCCGGTCATGGACGACGACACCCCGGAAACGCTCGCCGCGCGCATCCTGGTCGAGGAGCACCTGATTTATCCGCAGGCGCTGAAATGGGTGGCGGAGGGCAAGATCGTGTTGCGAGACGGAAGAGCCGTTTCACCCTCCCCTTGACGGAGCGGTATCGGGAATCAGGTCGCAATCAACTTGTCGTGTTGGCGGCGTTGAATATTTATTTTTGCCGAAAAATGTGAGGAACTGAAGCGCGCCCCGAGGGCGGTGGAAAGACTCTTTTCCGAGTTTCTGCGCGAGGCATCCGATGACGAAAATTTCCCGCAGAGCGTTGTTGGCGACAGCCGCCGCTCTTGGCGCGACCGCAGCTTTCGCGAACACCCCGGCGGTATCGCGCAGCCACTGGCGTGAAGCGCGGCAGTTCTTTCCGGAAGGCGTGGCGTCCGGCGATCCCGACAGCACGAGTGTCATTCTGTGGACCCGCCGGCCTTATGCCGCCGGGCACAAAACGCCCCGGCTGATCGTCGAAGTCGCCGAAGATCGCGCGTTCGAGCATGTTATCGCCACGACGAAAGCGAATGCGCCCGAGGAATCGGATTGGACAGCGCGCGTTCTCGTCGGTGGGCTGAAGCCGGCAACGGAATACTGGTATCGCTTCACCGACGGCGACGGAAACGGCAGCCGCATCGGCCGCACCATCACCGCCCCCGCTGACGACGATCCGCGGCGCGTGAACTTCGCCTTCGTCTCCTGCCAGAATGCCAATTACGGCGCGCAGAACGCGTATCGCCGCATGATTTATGAAGATGGTCGCGCCGCCGCGGAAGACAAGCTCGCCTTCGTGCTGCATCTGGGCGATTTCATCTATGAGCTCGTCTGGTATCCGGAAGAGCGGGCTGCGTATTACGATCGCAAAGTCCGCGACATCGTGCGTTATGAACATGGCGAAAAGCACGCGGACTTTCATGTGCCGACGACCGTGTCGGACTATCGTGCCATCTACGAAGCCTATCTGCACGATCCCGACATCCAGGATGCGCGCGCTTATTTCCCCTTCGTGACGATGTGGGACAATCACGAATTCTCCTGGCAGGGCTGGCAGTCGCTGGAGAATTTCGGCAAAGGCGACATCCCGGCGCAAACGCGCAAAGTCGCCGCCATGCAGGCCTGGTTCGAGATTCACCCGGCGCGCGTGACGAAGAAGAATCCCTCTCTGGAAATATTCGATCCGCCCGCGGTGACCAACGCGCCGATCACGACGTTCGACGACAACGGGTTGGGCACCGAGCCGAACAATATCGCCGCGGTGAACAGTCTGATCGGCTATCGCGCGCTGCGGTTCGGAAAAAATCTCGAGCTTATCCTGACCGATCAGCGTTCCTACCGCTCGAAGGATGCCATGGGCGATCCGTCGACGGACAAGCTGACGGATTATAATTTTTTTCCGGAGGACGCGCAGATCGTCCTCGATGCCGGCCGTGAAGCGAATGGCGGCGAACCGCCGGCGACCATCAAGTTCGGCACGGTCGAGATCGCGAACTATCAGAAAGACCAGCCGCCGCAGACCATGCTGGGCGCCACGCAGAAGGCGTGGTTCCTCGACAGGCTGAAAGCCTCGCAGGCGACGTGGAAGGTGTGGGGCAACACGCAGGCCACGCTCGATATGCGCGCCGATCCGCGCAATCTGCCGGACGGCATGGGCAAGAAATGGCCGGACGAAAGCTATGGCGGCTTTGGCGGCGGCGAACCTGCCACCGCCTATGTCGAGCGCAACGAAATCTACGACGTGATCGCGCGCGAAGGCATTACCGGCTTTGCCACCGTCGCGGGCGATCGCCACAGCTTCTGGGCCGGCGTGGCGACGAAATCGCTGCCGCCGCGCGGCTTCGAGCCGGTCGGCATTGCCTTTGTCACCGGCTCCCTCTCGGCGCCGGGCATGGCCGAGGCGCAAGAGCACAATTATCCGAAAGACGATCCGTTGCGCCCGCTATACCTGGTGGATCGCGGAGGCGGCAAATTCGAGACCACGGTGAACCTGACGCTGCATCATGGCGTGCGCACGGCGCTGGAATACGCCAAAAACGGGGACATCGCGCAGGCGCGCGCGCTGCGCAATCCCGATAACGCGCCGCATGTGTCGTTCGTCGACATGGGCGGGCACGGCTATGGCGTGGTGCGCACAAGCGTAGACCGCATGGATACCGAGTTCGTCTGCATCCCGCGCCCGATCGAGCGGTCCGCGACCGAAGACGGCGGCCCGCTGCGCTATCGCGTCGTGCATTCCGCGAAACTGTGGGGCAAAGGCGAACGGCCGGTTCTGGAGCAAACCGTTCTCGAAGGCGACGCCAAGCTGTCAATTTAAAGGCGCGACGCACCCTCCCCTTGCGGGGGGATAAATTAAAACCCCACGCCCGCGATCTTCGCCGACGCGTCCCACAATCTCTTCGCGTCCGCGTCGTTTTGCGCTTCCTTGGTCGGTGTCGCGAGCGCGGATTTCACGTAATAGCCGCCGCTCTTGCCTTCCACGGCCGGCGACGATGCGAGATAGATGATCGTCTGCGCGCCCTGCTCCGGCGTCAGCGCGAAATTCTTGGCGATGCGGATGAGGCCCGAGAGGATGCCGCCGCTCTGGTCGCCGAAGCGCGTGCCGACGAAGCCCGGATGCAGGCAGTTCGCGGTGACGCCCGTCCCGGCCAGCCGGCGCGCCAGTTCGCGGGTGAACAGGATGTTGCACAGCTTGGACTTGCCGTAGACGCCGAAGCCGGAAAAGCGCTTCTGCGATTGCAGGTCGCTGAAGTCCAGCTTCGCGCCCTTGTGCGCGTCCGACGACGTCGAAACGATGCGCGCGCCGGGCGTCGCTTTCAGCCTGTCGAGCAGCACGTTGGTGACGGTGAAGTAGCTCATGTGATTGAGCGCGAACGTCTTCTCCAGCCCGTCCTCGGTTTCCTGCCGGGTGTTGAACAGCGCGCCCGCATTGTTGATCAGCACGTCGACGCGCGGCTCGCTGTCGGCGATGGCCTGCGCCACGCGCTTCTGCTCGGAGAGTTTCATCAGGTCGGCGTAGTGCACCGCATGATTGTCGTGCCCGGCGATGGCCTGCAGGTGCTTGAGCGTTTCCTGGCCGCGCTCGCGGTCGCGCGCGATGAAGACGATGCGCGCGCCTTTCTGCGCCAGGCGGTCGGCCGCGACCGCGCCGATGCCCGACGTTGCACCCGTGATGACGACGGTCTTGCCCTGCATCGGAAGACTCCCTTTAGCCGACGATGTCCAGCTCGCAGAAGAAGAAGCGGATCTCATGCGCCGCGGTTTCCGGCGCGTCGGAGCCGTGCACGGAATTGGCCTCGATCGATTCGGCGAAGTCCTTGCGGATGGTGCCGGCCGCGGCCTTGGCCGGATCGGTGGCGCCCATCACTTCGCGGTTCTTCGCGATGGCGTTCTCGCCTTCCAACACCTGCACGACCACCGGTCCCGAGGTCATGAATTCGACCAGGCTCTTGAAGAACGGCCGCGCCTTGTGGACGTTGTAGAATGCCTCGGCTTGCGCGGTGGAGAGCTGCATGCGGCGCGAGGCGATCACCCGCAGCCCCGCCTTCTCGAAGCGGTCGACGATCGCGCCGGTGTGGTTGCGCCGCGTGGCATCGGGCTTGATGATGGAAAGCGTGCGCTCGACGGGCATGGACATCCTCATGTGTGGAATGGGCGGGGTTATAGCGACGGCGGCGGCAAAAGGGCAAGGACCACCCTCCCCTTGAGGGAG
>DATNNS010000252.1:0-2196 GCA_035601715.1 Rhizomicrobium sp. | reverse complement strand
TCATCCTGCCCGTGCTGGGATTCATTCTTTGGTATTTTCTCGGACCCAAGACCGTCAGGGCCTAGGAGCGTGTCTGACGACGGCATCGTGAGCTCCGAGGAGACGCGAGGAACCGTCGCTTGACGGGCGGCGCGCGGCCCTTGCAAACCGCACTGCTCAGCGTCGCCCAAATGGCCGAGGCCGACGCTGCTGCGATCGCCGCGGGCACGGCCGGATCCGTGCTGATGCAAAACGCGGGCAATGCGGTCGCGCAGGAAATCACCCGGCGCTGGTCCCCGCGCCCGGTCACGGTTCTATGCGGTCCCGGGAACAACGGCGGCGACGGCTTCGTCGTGGCCCTCACCCTTGCGCGAATCGGCTGGCCGGTGCGCGTCGGCCTGCTCGGTGCCCCGGAAGAACTTCGCGGCGACGCGCGGCTTCATGCGATGCGATGGAGCGGCGCCATCGAGCGCGTGACTCCCGTCGCGCTCGAGGATGCCGCACTGGTGGTCGACGCCCTGTTTGGGTCCGGGCTGAGCCGCCCTCTGGATCCGCAAGTCGCCGCCACGCTGAACGCAGCCGCGCGGCGCGGCGTGCCGATCGTCGCCGTCGATGTGCCGAGCGGCGTGATGGGCGATACCGGCGAGAGCATGGGCGCGGTGCACGCGGCTTGCACCATCACCTTCGCGCGCAAGAAGCCGGCACACGTGCTTCTGCCGGGCCGGGAATTGTGCGGAGAAATCGTGGTCGCGGATATCGGCATTCCCCTCTCCGCGCTCGAATCGCTGCCGATCGCCGCGTGGGAAAACGATCCCGCGCTGTGGCGCGCGCAACTGCCGCAGGCCAGGACCTCGGCGAACAAATATACGCGGGGCCATGCATTGCTGCGCGGCGGCTATCCCGTGACGGGCGCGGCTCGGCTGGCGGCGCGCGCGGCGGCGCGCATCGGTGCAGGCCTCACGACCATTGCCGTGCCGGAAGCGGCGTTTTCCATCTATGCCTCTTCCCTCACCAGCATCATGGTGCAGCCGCTGGTGAAGGACGGCGACTTCGCACGCCTGCTCGGCGACTCGCGCTACTCGGCATTCCTGGTCGGGCCGGGCGCCGGCGTCAACGACGCCACCCGCGAGGTTGCGCTGCAGATCCTGGGAACCGCGCGGCCGGTGCTGCTCGATGCGGACGCGATCAGCGTGTTCGCCTCCCGGGCGGACGACCTGGCGCGAGCGGTACGCGGGCCGTGCGTCATGACGCCCCATGACGGGGAATTTGCGCGCGTCTTCGATCCTCGCGGCGACAAGCTGAGCCGCACCCGCACCGCCGCGCGCCAAAGCGGCGCCGTCATCGTGCTCAAAGGCGCGGACACCGTGATTGCGGCTGCCGACGGCCGGGCCGTCGTCAACACCAATGCTCCCGCCAGCCTCGCCACCGCCGGTTCCGGCGATGTGCTCGGTGGATTGATTCTGGGTCTGCTTGCACAGGGCATGGACGCCTTCGCGGCGGCCGCGGCCGGCGTCTGGGTGCACGGCGCGGCGGCCGCGACTTTCGGCCCCGGACTGATCGCAGAAGATCTGCCGGATCTCGTGCCCGCCGTGCTGCGGCAGCTAGAACGAACGTGAGCTTCGGCCGATGAGCGCATGGGTTCCGCGGATCACGATTCACTCGCTGGTCATCGCGATCAGCGTGCTCGTCTATGTCCTGACGACGCGGGTCGAGCGCGAGCGACGGCCGCCGTCCATCGCAATCGCCTGGGTGCTGGGAATGATCGCGGTACCCTACCTTGCCCTGCCCACCTATCTATTGTTCGGCCGGCGCAAATTGCCGCGCAAGGTATTGAAGTGGTCTGGAATTCAATCGCACTGCATGCACTGGGCCGAGGATCTGATCGAGAGTTTCGGCCTGGCCCCTTGCGCTCCGGCCTCGGTCCGCATGCATTACGACGGCCATGAATCCGCCTCGGCCTTGTTCGCCACCATGTCGAAGGCGACCGAGCGCCTGGATATCTGCACATACATTCTGGGCAACGATGCGTTCGGCCAGGAGGCGATGCAATGCATGATGGCGCGGGCACAAGCGGGCGTGCAGGTGCGATTGCTCGTCGACGGTGTGGGTGCCGCCCAGATGCCGCGCCGGTATTTCCGCCAATTGCACCTCGGCGGCGTCGAGACCCAGGTCTTCAGCCCATTGTTCGCGCGCAAGACGCAGGGTCCGCGCAATTTG
>DATNNS010000251.1:0-2610 GCA_035601715.1 Rhizomicrobium sp. | reverse complement strand
GCTCGACGATGCCGACGATCGGCGCCTTGCTCTTGTTGCTGCCCAGGTAAATCGATTTGCCCAATGCGTCCGCATTTGGAAACAGTTTCGTAGCCAAGGCCTGGCTGACGATGATCGCGGCCGGCGGCTTGCCTTCCAGGTTGTTGCGCTCGATGATTTCCGACGCATCGAAATTCCTGCCGGCAACGAGCTTTAGACCCAAGGTCGATAGGCCATGTTCGTCCGCGAAGTAAAGTGCGCTATTGGTCACCCAGTGCACGTTCGTGGCTTCGAGCGAGACCCCGTCACCCCAGCCGCCATTGGAAAGCGGATAGGACTGGGAG
The DNA here is from genome assembly GCA_035601715.1 of Rhizomicrobium sp. Lineage (GTDB taxonomy): Bacteria > Pseudomonadota > Alphaproteobacteria > Micropepsales > Micropepsaceae > Rhizomicrobium. Next base: position 2,287 of record DATNNS010000251.1, on the reverse strand, counting down.
GCAAAGGCGTCAACGACCTCGGGCAGCGCGCGCAGCGCAGCCAGATCCGTCTGCACCTTGGCCGCGAGGTCCGGCGGACTGCCCACCCATTGGTTGGCGATGGTGAAAATGTCCTGTTCCTGCAATCCCGTCGGCCTCTCGCTCGAACGCAGCCGCTGCTGAATCAGAAACATGCTATTGCAGAGAATGGCCAAGGTAATGGCCGTCTGAACGACGATCACGATGGCGCCGACCTTGTTACGGCGCATGGCAGAGAGAATGGGGTGCAGTTCCATGGATATCCCTTATCCATGTTGGAGGACCGCAGGGGCCGGATCGTTTAGATGACCGGCCTCAATGTTGAATCGCCTACCTCAATGCGCAGGCGAGGATACGAGATCGCAAAACTTCGCCATGTCGATGTTGCCTCCGGAAACGACTGCGACAATCGGTCCAGGTCCTGCCTTGCCGGTGAGCGCCGCGGCCAGCGATAACGATCCCGCGCCTTCGGCGATGACACGTGCCTTTTCCGCCAGCATGCGCATCGCCTCCTTGGTCTGCTCGAGGCTGACTACGATGGCGCCGTCCACCACCGGCTTCAGCCGCTCCCACATGCGCGGGAAGAGGCTTTGGCCGCCCGCGCCGTCGACGAACGAAGCCTTCCAGTCCTTGAAGACCTGCGGCGATCCCATTGAAAACGACAAGGCCGTGGGCGCGGCCGTCTCCGGTTCCACGCCCCAAACCTTGATTGCCGGTTTCAACGCTTTCAAGGCGCTGCCCACCCCGGTAATGAGTCCACCCCCGCCGATGGCGGCAATTACGGCGACCGTGTCCGGTGCGTCCTCGAGAATCTCGAATCCCATGGTGCTGTGGCCCGCGATGAAGTTCTGGTCATCGAAGGGATGCACGAACGTTCCCGTCACTCCAGGATAGGCGCGATCGCCGAGGGCACGCCACGCAGCCTCGTAGGGCACTGGCACAAGTTTCGCGCCTAGCGCGCGCATTCGATCGATCTTGGCGGCCGGCGCGGTCTCGATGGCGACCACCGTGCAGGGGATGCCCGCGAGTCTGGCGGCGTACGCGACGCCCTGGCCGGCGTTGCCCGCGCTGATCGTCCACACTCCCAGTTTTCGTTCGGCCTCCGAGAGCATCGCCACGGCATTGACGGCACCCCGGAGCTTGTAGGAGTTCGTGGCCTGCAAATTCTCGAGCTTGAGGCGGATGTCGGGGAATTTCGGCCCCAGGTCGAGACGCACGAGCGGAGTGCGCACAACGCTGCCCGCGATTCTGCGCCGCGCATCCTGCATTTCGAGCAAGGTCAACGGCCGGACCGCTTCGAGCGTCTTGAGCACAGCATGGTTCCTGGTGATTTAGTTGACTTGAACTGTAGCAGGTCCGGCGAACGGTCCGATATTCTCGCTGATATAAGCGTCGATTACCGATGCGCTGGCGCCGGCATCGGCCAGGCCGATGTAGCCGTCGGGCCGGATCAAGTAGGCCGCGTTGCGCAGCACACCGGCCCGCCTCATGCCGGCTTCCCACGGGAAAACGTGCAGCGGAATTTTTCGGCCGTCGGCAAGCGCTCGCAGGCCAGGAGGCGAGTCGCCATATACGTGTATTTGCCAATCCATGGATGTCAACGCAGAGAAGTTATGCTCTGCGCCCCGACCGATCGTCACCCACGGCAATCGATCGCCGCCATGCAGTTTGCCGGCCTCGCCACGGTTCAAGGGACTATCGCGGTAGTTCACCGCGATCTGCGAGACTGTGCGAAAGGCGAATCTACGCATGGCAGGAAGCCGGAGCAGCGCGGGCGCGAGCGCCGGGATCACTTTGGTGCGCACGAAACGCGCGAAGGCAGTGTCGCTGGTCACCGCGGTGAATGCGCGATCCGTGGTCGCGACCAGTCGTCGCGCGAATGCGATCCGCTCGGGCTCGTAGCTATCGAGCAGCGAAGAACCGCGCGGCTCTTTGAGCGAGGCCGCCAGTTTCCAAGCAAGATTGACCGCATCGCCGATGCCGGTGTTCATTCCTTGGCCGCCGACCGGGCTATGGATATGCGCGGCATCACCCAACAAGAACGCGCGACCCATGCGAAATTGCTGCGCGACGCGATGATGAACGCGATAGGTTGAAAACCAATTGACGTGCTTCACGTCGATCCGAAGATTCTGCATGGCCCGGCCGCGCACATCTTCAAATTCAAGATGCTCATGGTCCTTCGCCGTGTCATCGCGGACCGAACCGATCAGACGCGCTTTGCCGGTCCCTTGCAGCGGGAATACCCCGAGGAAGTCCGCGTCATCGA
>DATNNS010000250.1:0-7291 GCA_035601715.1 Rhizomicrobium sp. | reverse complement strand
CTTGCCCTTGGTGACGAGATACGTCTGCAGGTCGCTGGCGAAGCTCCTGAGCTTCTCGTTGATCACCTTGTTGCGGCGGACGAGGAAGTTATAGAGCAGCACTGCCGGAACGGCCACCGCGAGACCGAGCGCGGTCATGATGAGCGCCTCGCCCACCGGACCGGCGACCTTGTCGATCGAGGCTTGTCCGGCCACGCCGATGGCGATCAGCGCGTTCAAGATGCCCCACACCGTGCCGAACAGTCCGACGAACGGCGCCGTCGAGCCGACCGAGGCGAGGAAGGCGATGCCGCCGTTGAGCTTGGCGTTGATCTCTTCGAGCTGACGGTTGAGCGACATCGCGATCCAGTCGTTCAAGTTCACGATGCCGGTGCCCTGGCCCGAGGACGCGCGCACGCCGCTTTCGGCGACGGTGCGGAACACGCTGTTCTTGGCCAGCTTGTCGATGCCTTCATTGAGGTTGTTGGAGCTCCAGAAGCGCTTCTCGACCTGGTTGGCCTGGCCCAGAACGCGGGACTGCTCGAAGTACTTCATGAAGAAAATGTACCAGGTTCCGATCGACATGATGCCCAGGATGATCATCACCCCGCGCGCCACCCAATCGGGCTTGCCGTTCTGGCCGGCCCAAAGCTGCGCCAGGCCGTAGGGATTGGGCTTGTCGGACGCGGCTGCGGGCGGCGGAGACGCCGGCGCGGGCGCCGCTGCGGCAGGCGCCGCTGTTGCGTCACCAGGCGCCGCCGGCGTGCCGGGAGCTGCCATCGCGGGCGTAGCCGGAGCCGTGGTTGGCGCCGTGGTTTGGGCAAGAGCCTGACCGGCGCTGACGCCGGCGAGGACGAAGATGGCGGCTGCGAGCGCCAAGGATTTCGAGATCATGTTTGCGATACTCCGTAAATTGAAAGCCTCAACACGCCTTCCCCCATATGAGGGTCAGCCTCCCGTCAATTTCCACGTCACCTTGGCCTGCCACGGAACTTCGACCGGCTGTCCGTTCTGCATGGCGGGCTTGTAAGTCCAACCCTGAGCGCAAGGAATGGCTGCCTGGTCGAGCTCGTCGAAGCCGCTCGACGAAACGATCGTCACATCTTTCACGCTACCATCGGGTCCGATCTTGAATCCGATCGTCGTCGTGCCCTCGTGACCGAGGCGCGTCGCCATCGCCGGATAGTATCTTTGACCGCAGGTGTGCGGACGGCCGATCGACGCCGGCGCCGTGACGGCCGGCTTCACAGGCGGCGCGACCTGGGTCGTGACCTGCGTGATTGCATTGGGTGTCGGCGTTTCCGTTTGGATGTTGATTTCCGGCGGCGGCACGAAAGGCGGCGGCGGCTTCACGAGATCCGGCGGCGGCGGCGGCGGCAGTTTCACATCGGGCGCCTTTTCCGGCACCACGGCGACCTGCACGTCCTGCACGATCTTCGCGGCCAGATTCGCGGCCAGGCCCGAAGCCAGGGCATAGATCAGGATCAAATGAAGGGCGATGACCGCGGCGACGCTCATGAAGCGCCGGGGATTCGCCTGGGCGGCCGAGAAAGGCCTCAGATCGTGTTGCGGTTGCTGCATGGTTCAACGGCACCCAACAAAATTAAACCCGGCGCCATAGCGCCGGGCCTGGATGGAAATGACCAGACTCACGCGTCCCCCCAGACCTGTACCGCAGGTGCGGTACGCATTTTTGGTCTTCTTGGCCTGCATCGTATCCATGGTTCCCGGCTCGGTCCAGCATTTCAATTGGTAAATGGTAACCCTGACGGAAGGTTGATCGAAGATCGATCGCGACGCGCCCGGCGCCGCAATCGCACTGCACAAGAAACGTCCAGCCGCACGCCTATGCCCTTGAAGGAACGTATGCTTCGCGTTCGCATCGGCGAGGCCTCACAAGCGTTATACGGCGCCTTCGCGATAATGATCATTCCAATGGTGCGAAAATGCGGCGAATTGCTCCACCCGGTTTTTCCACAGGCTGCGAATGTGCATCTGGCGCGCGAGGAAAATCGCGCCACCGGCGATTCGGCGTTGCCGCAAGGCCGCTTTGCCGGGCTTTTCGAGGCTCCCGCGACGCTCATCACAATCCCCGCATTGACCGGCTTGGCTCGGTGGAGTTAGCGTTCAAATAAGCGCGAGGTTCCCGAAAGGGATCAGGGAACGCGGTTCGATACCGCGGCTGCCCCCGCAACTGTGACCGGCGAGCGGTCGTCCGAAAGGCCACTGAGGCGAAAGTCTTGGGAAGGCGGACGAGAGCGAAGACCCGGAAGCCAGGAAACCTCACTCGCGCTGTCGTCCTGTTTCCGGCCGGGGTGCGCCGGGGACTGCGGGGGAAACCGTCGCGGCGACATGTGGAGTCGTCGTCGCGGGGCCCCGTATGTTGATTACTTATTTCGACCATCGGCATCGGGCGTTCGCCGTGCGCCGGCTCCTGGAACCAAAACCAGGAGACCCTCATGCGCATCTTTCTTTTGTCCACCACGCTTGCACTCGCGATGTCCGCCGCCATGCCGCGGGCCTTTGCCGATAGCACGTCCGATGAAACCGTGGTCGTTACCGCCACGCGCACGCCCCAGCCTGCCGAGAAGACAGGCGAGTCGATCTCGGTCATCACCGCCGACGATCTGAAGAACCAGCAGACCGTCGTGCTCAGCGACGCACTGGCCCAGACGCCGGGCCTCACCGTCAACCGCGACGGCGAGGTCGGCCAGCCGACCAGCGTCGAACTGCGCGGCGCGGAGTCCGGACAGACGCTGGTGCTGGTCGATGGTGTGCGGATCAACGACCCGAGCGCGACCGACGAGGGCGCCGTGCTGGGCGACGTGCTGGTCAACAATATCGACCGGGTGGAAATCCTGCGCGGCCCGCAATCCACGCTCTATGGCAGCGATGCGATCGGCGGCGTCGTCAACATCATCACCAAGCGGGGCGGCGACACGCCGCTGGCATTGAACGCTACGGCCGAAGGCGGCTCGTTCGACACCTATCATCTCAATCTCGCCGCCAACGGCACGGCCGACATCGTCGACTACGGCGCGGCCGCGAATTTCTTCCACACCAACGGAATCTCGGTCGCCGATTCCCGAAACGGCAATCCGGAGACCGACGGCTATACCAACTTCGGCGCCACCGCGAACACGCGCATCCATTTGAGCGACGGTGTGAGTCTCGATCTTCGCGGCTACTACACCGATGCGCGCGACGATTTCGACGACAATTCCGGCTTCACGCCGCCCTTTCTGGTGGCGGATTCGGCCGCCTATAACACCAACCGCCTCGCAAGCGGCTATGCCGGGCTGAACTTCGATCTGTTCGGCGGCATGCTGCAGAACCGCGTTGCGGTGATCGCTTCCGCGAGCAGCCGCAACTTCTTCGATTCCGCTTTCGACGTCATCCACAAGAACTCCGACGACAAAGGCAACGCGCTGCGCTTCGAATATCAGGGCATCGCCGACATCTCGCCCGACGATCAGCTCGTCTTCGGCGCGGAAAGCCAGCGTTTTTCGTTCACCGGCGACAGCTTCAGCTCGTTCGCGCCCGTCGACATCGAGAAGGGCCATTCCACCATCGACAGCCTCTACGCGCAGTACCAGAAGACTCTGTTCGAAAAACTGACGCTGACCGGCGGCGCGCGCTACGACCACAATTCGCAATTCGGCTCGCACACCTCGCTCAAGCTGGCGGCCGCGTGGCAGGTGCTGGACGGCACGACGCTGCGCGCCAATTACGGAGACGGCTTCAAGGCGCCCTCGCTGTTCCAGCAGTTCTCCGAGTTCAACCCGCCGCCGATGTCCGGTCCGCTTGCCCCCGAAACCGCACGCGGCTGGGAGGCGGGTGCCGACCAGACTTTCCTCGGCGGCCGCGCACGCGCCTCGCTCACCTGGTTTTCGCGCAACACGCGCGACCTGATCGACTATCAGAGCTGCTTTCCGACGCCGCCGTCCCTGATCGCCCAATGCGCGGCGCGCCCGGACGGATACTATTTCAACATCGGTCGTTCGCGCGCGCAGGGACTTGAGGCGGACGTGAAGGCGCAACTCAGCGACACGCTCACGCTGTCGGGCAACTACACCAATCTCACCGCGACCGACACCACGCCCGGCGATCCGCTGGACGGCCGGGCCCTGACACGCCGCCCGCATATCGAGGCCGGCGCCACGCTCAACTGGGCGCCATCGCGGGATTGGTCGGTAGGCGGCAGCGTCGTTTATGTCGGCCACCGCGTCGATCAATACGACACCAGCGCCGCGCCGCCCGCGGCCTTCATCGATCCGGCTTATACGGTGGTCGATCTGTTCGGCGAATACCGCTTGAGCGAAAATTTCGGCCTGTTCGGGCGCGTGGAGAATCTGCTCGACCGCCACTACGAGCCGGAGCTCGGCTACGGCGCGGACGGCCGATCCTATTTCGTGGGGTTACGCGCGACGTACTAAAGCGAGCTGCGGTCCGCGCGGCTTGAGATAGACACCGCGCGTCGCGCCCGGCGCCCACGCGCCCATGTCGACGCCGCTTTCCTTGGCGCCGAGCACGAGCGCGCCGTCCGGCGCGAGCGCGCGGGCGAGCTTGGCGGTCACGTCGTTCCTGGTATGGGCGTCGAAATAGATCAGCGCGTTGCGACAGAAGATGATGTCCATCTGGCCGAGCCAGCCGAAATGGTCGAGCAGGTTGAAGGTGCGGAACACGATGCGGCGCCTGAGCCGCTCGGCGATGCGCCAGCTGCCGCCGTCCGGCGTGAAATGATCGAGCAGCATCTGCACCGGCATCCCGCGCTGCACTTCATACTGGGAGTAGAGACCCTCCCTGGCGCGCGCGATGGCGGCGGCGCTGAGGTCGGTCGCGATCAGGTCGATCTTCCAGCCGTCGGCCGCCAGGCCCATCGCGTCGAGCAGTATGGCGAGCGAATAGGCCTCCTGGCCGCAGGCCGCCGCCGCGCACCAGATGCGCAGGCGGCGCGTGTCGGCGCGCGCGGCGCACAGCGCCGGCACCAGCGTGTCGCGGAAATGGTCGAACGGCGCGCGGTCGCGGAAGAAGGACGACTCGTTGGTCGTCATCGCCTCGGTGATCGCCTGCGCGAGTTCCTCGGGCGGATGCGGCAGTTCGGCGAAGAGCGCGGCGCAGTCGCGGAAGCCGAAGCGCTGCGCGACCGGCGCGAGCTTGCTTTCGATCACCGGGATCTTTTCGGGCGTGACCACGAGTCCCGAGCGGCGGTGCAGCAGGTCGGCGAGATTTGTAAGATCGGCGGGCTTCACGGCGATAACTCAGAAGAAGCCGACTTGCGCCAGCTTGGCTTGCAGGATCTCGCGGTCGAACGGCTTCATCACATATTCGTTGGCGCCCGCGCCCATCGCTTCGCTGATATGGCCGATGTCGTTCTCCGTCGTGCAGAACACGACGATGGGGCGCATGCCGCCCTGCTCGCGGCGCAGCGTGCGCAGGAATTCGATGCCGCTCATATTGGGCATTTGCCAGTCGAGCAGGATCAGCTCGGGCATCCGCATGCGGCAGGTGGCGAGCGCCGCCGCGCCGTCCTCGGCTTCGTCGGCTTCGAAATTGAGCGATTCCATGATCTTGCACGCGACCTTGCGGATCACGCGGCTGTCGTCGACCACCAGACAAGTTTTCACGGCAGGCACCTGCGCAAACGAACCGGCGCGATGCTAGTCCCCGCTGGTAAACACCATCTGAAGAAGGGGTCGACCGTCTTAACCGGCCTTGTTCATCCGGCGACGAGTTCGATCTGGCCTTCGCGCGCGGTGAGCGTGAGCCCGGCATTGACGCCCCGCGCCAGCTTGTGGGTCAGATAGGCCTGTACGCTGCGCCCGTCGAGCGCCGTGCCGGTCTCCCCGCGCATCGCCTTCTCGACGTCCTCCAGCATGCGCGCGCCCTGGCCGCTTGCGCGCACGGTGAAGCCGGGCGCGGCGCCATCCGCCGAGGTTTCGACGCGCACCTGGCCGCCGCGCGGCAAGCCGTCGGACGCCAGCAAGGTCGCATTCATCAAGAGCTTGGCCCAGTCCTTGGGCCAGTTCACATGGGCTGCCTGCCAGTCGATCTCGACCTTGCTGCCGTTGGAGAGGCCTTTCACGATGCGGCCGATTTCGTTGAGGTCGAGCTCGGCGCCGGCGGAGCCCGCGGCCCCGAACGCAATGCGCGCGAATTGCAGCCGGGCAGCGGCCTGGTCGGCGCTGGAGGTGACCAGCCTGAGGGCATCGGCGCGCATGGTCGCGTCGCGCTCGTCTTCCAGCACTTCAAGCCCGTTGACCACCGCGCCCACCGGGCTCACAAGGTCATGACACACCCGTGACACCAAAAGCGCCGCGAAATCGAGATCGTTCATGGCTTCTTCCATTCCGGCCCGCCTATGGTTTCCCGTTGGTTACGTGTCACGGACCCGCTTAAGGAATGCTTAAGATGCGTCGCACCCCGCGGCAAGGCGATGTCTAGTTCCGCGCCCTCCCAGATCACACGATCGCTTGCCGCCATCGCCTGGCGCGCGGGCGGCATTATCATGCGCCATTACGCGGCCGCGACCGGAGAGCATCGCCGCAAGGACGATCATTCCCCCGTCACCGCCGCCGACGAGGAGGCTGAGAAATATATCCTCGGCGAACTCGCCAGGCTCGCCCCCGGCGTTGCCGTCATTGCCGAAGAAGAAGCGGCGGCGGGCCGCGTACAGACCATCGGCGCGCGCTTCTTCCTGGTCGATCCGCTCGACGGCACCAAGGAGTTCCTCAGCCGCAACGGCGAGTTCACCGTCAACATCGCCGAGATCGAAAACGGCGTTCCCATCCGCGGCGTCGTCTACGCGCCGGCGAAGAACAGACTCTTCGCCGGCGAAACACCGGGCGGCGCGTTCGAGATCGCGACGCATGACGGCATCGAGCCCGACTGGAGCGCGATGCGCGCCATCCATGTGCGCCGCTCGGCACCCGACGGCATGATCGCGGTGGCGAGCCGCAGCCATCGCGATTCCAAGACCGACGAATATCTCGCGCACTACAAGGTGAAGGACTTCGTCACCGCCGGCTCGTCGCTCAAATTCTGCCTCGTCGCGGCCGGCGAAGCCGACATCTATCACCGCCACGGCCGCACCATGGAATGGGACACCGCCGCCGGCCACGCCGTGCTGATCGCTGCCGGCGGCACGATGACGACGCTCGACGGCAAGCCGTTCCTTTACGGTAAGACCGCCGACGCTTTCGCCAACCCGTTCTTCGTGGCGAAGGGTGACGCTTCTTAGAAATCCTTGCCCTTCCGGCTGGAATAAAACAGCAGCGCCATCAAGCCGCCGCCGACGGCGGTGGTGACGACG
>DATNNS010000249.1:0-6257 GCA_035601715.1 Rhizomicrobium sp. | reverse complement strand
GAGCGCTTCGATCTGCTCGATATATTTGGCGTCGCGCGGTGCGGCCAGCATATAGGCGTGACCAGAAAGTCCGGCGCGTCCCGTGCGTCCGATGCGATGCACATAGTCGTCGGAATGGAACGGAACGTCGTAGTTGAACACATGGCTGACCGCCGGGATGTCGAGCCCGCGCGCCGCCACGTCGCTCGCCACCAAGAGGCGCACATCGCCGCTGCGGAAGCCGTCCAATGTTCGTGTGCGGACGGACTGGTCCAGATCGCCGTGCAAGGGCGCCGCGTTGAAGCCGTGCTTGATCAGCGATTTCGCCACCACGTCGACGTCGCGCTTGCGGTTGCAGAACACGATGGCGTTCTTGACGCCTTCGTCGCGCACCAGCCGGCGCAGCGCCTCGCGCTTGGCCCAGTCGTTGCCGGGCACGTCGATGATTTCCTGGGTGATGTTGGTCGCGGTCGTCGCGGGGCGCGAGACCTCGACGCGGATGGGATTGTGGAGGAACTGGTCGGTCAACCGCTGGATTTCCGGCGGCATGGTCGCCGAATAGAACAGCGTCTGGCGCGTGAACGGGAGCTTCTTGCAGATTTCCTCGACGTCGGGGATGAAGCCCATGTCGAGCATGCGGTCGGCCTCGTCGATAACGAGAATGTTGACCTGGGAGAGCATCAGCTTGCCGCGGCTGAAATGATCCAGCAGGCGGCCAGGAGTTGCGATCAGCACGTCGACGCCACGGTCGAGCTTGCGGTCCTGCTCGTCGAACGAGACGCCGCCGATCAGCAGCGCCATCGAAAGCTTGTTGTACTTGCCGTATTTCTCGAAGCTCTCGGCGACCTGCGCCGCGAGCTCACGCGTCGGTTCCAGGATCAGCGAGCGCGGCATGCGCGCCTTGGCCCGGCCGCGCGCCAGCAGTTCGATCATCGGCAGGGTGAAACTGGCGGTCTTGCCGGTTCCGGTCTGCGCAATGCCGATGATGTCGCGGCGCTGCAGCACATGGGGGATGCCCTGCGCCTGGATCGGCGTCGGCGTCGTATAGCCGCTTTCGCTCACGGCTCTCAGCACCTCGGGAGACAGCCCAAGGGACGCAAAGCCGTTTGTCTCAGCAACAGGGGCAGTGTAGGCGTCGCCGCCCGGGGAAGTGATCTCTGTGGATACGACTTCCAGGCCGGCTTCCGCGCCGGCATTCGTCACGCTCGTTATCATACGCTCCTAAAAGGGGCGCATGTTTCAAGCGCCCGTGCGGTCCACCCGAATTGGCAGCCGACTCTCTTATGCGGTGCAACATAGGGAGGAATTGTTGCCAGTCAATGACCCAGCGGGCGATTGGGTCTTTATGCCACTGTCGCACTAAATCCGACTGCGCAGGAGGGAAATTCCCGGTCTCCCTAACCCACTGTATGCCCGCGATTTTCGCCCGGAGGTTGTTTTCGGAGCAGGCGGCACCCCCCTCCCCCCGGCAGGGGCGAAAGGCATTCGGACTTTCGCACCGTTCCGACTGCAACAATCTCAGGTAGAATATATCAGAAAGCCGAACAGGTTCAAGACGCCGCGTCTCGACGCAAGACCGCTTGACGGCCAGAACGATGCGCCGTATTAAACCATCTGGTTACTTAACCGATGAGTTTCCTACGAAATGGCGCTTGATCGTCTGAGCCACACGCTGTCCGCGCTTGCCGATCCGACCCGCCGGGCAATCCTGGCGCGGTTGGCGCTGGGGGAAACGTCCGTCACGGAGCTGGCGGAACCGTTCGATATGAGTCTGCCGGCGGTATCCAAACATCTGAAGGTTCTGGAACACGCGGGTTTGATCACGCGCGGGCGCGAGGCGCAGTGGCGGCCCTGTACGCTGGCGGCCGCGCCGCTGAAAGACGTCGCCGATTGGGTGACGCAATATCGCCGTTTCTGGGAAGAGCGGCTCGACCGGCTGGACGACTATCTGCATGCGCTTCAGGTCAAGAAGAAGGACAGGAAAAATGGCCGGAGAAAATAAGACCGGCGTCCATCCAGGCGATAAGCCATTCGTCATCACCCGCGTGCTCGACGCGCCGCGCGATCTGGTGTGGCGCGTCTACACCGAGGAGAAGCATCTGATGCAGTGGTGGGGCCCGAAAGGCTTCAAGATGCTAAAATGCACGATGGACCTGCGCCCCGGCGGCATCTTCCACTACGGCATGCAGGCGCCGGACGGCAGCACGATGTGGGGCAAGTGGACGATCCGCGAGATCGTCAAGCCCGAGCGGCTTTCCGTCGTCGTCGCGTTCTCCGACGAGAAAGGCGGCATCACGCAGCATCCGTTCTCCCCCAACTGGCCCCGCAAGACACTGGCGATATCGGATTTCACCGAGTCCGGCGGCAAGACCACGGTCACGCTCGCCTGGTACGCGCTCAACGCGACGGAGATCGAGCGCGAGACCTTCGATGCCGGCCATGAAAGCATGAAGATGGGCTTCGCCGGCACCTTCGAACAGCTCACCGATTATCTGAAAACCACACAGTGAACGCGCGAGGGCGAACCATGAAACTGAATACCTATCTGCATTTCCCCGGCAACTGCCACGAAGCGTTCAAGTTTTACGAGAAGGCGCTGGGCGGCAAGATCGTGACGCTGCAGACCTACGGCGACTCGCCGGCCGCGGCGCAATCGCCGGCGGGTTGGAAAGACAAGATCATCCACGCCCGCATCGAAGTCGGCGACACGCTGATTATGGGCTCGGACGCGCCGCCCGATCGCCAGGCGAAGGCACAGGGATTCTCGCTTTCGCTCAGGTTCGACACGGCCGCCCAAGCCGAGCGCGCGTTCCAGGCGCTGTCGGACAAGGGCGTGGTGGGCGCGGCGCTGCAGGAAAGCTTCTTCGCCGAGCGCTTCGGCATGGTGACCGACCGGTTCGGCACGCCGTGGATGGTGCTTTGCGAGAAGAAACAGGGATGACCGCCATGTCCACCCGGCCGCATCGCGACATCACCATCACCCGCATCGTTGACGCGCCGCGCGCGCTGGTGTTTGCCGCCTGGACCGATCCGAAGCAGCTTCAGAAATGGTGGGGGCCGAAAGGCTTCACCAATCCGGTCTGCGAATGGGACGCGCGGCCGGGCGGAACGCTCCACATCGTGATGCGCGCGCCGGACGGCGCCGACTATCCGATGAAGGGCGTCTTCCAGGAGGTTGTGGCGTTGGAGCGACTCTCGTTCACCAACATCGCGCTGGACGTGGCAGGCAACACGCTGTTGGAAGGCTTCACCACCGTCACCTTCGCCGACGAGGGCGCCAGGACGAAGCTAACCGTGCAGACCGGCGCGACAGGACTTGTCGCCGCGGCGCCCGCGATGCTCGAAGGCATGCAGGCGGGTTGGACGCAGAGTCTGGAGAAGCTCGATGCGTTGCTGGCGGATGCTTAGAGGGGCTTCCTGAAAGAAGGCGCATGCCATGACGCTGCAACTCTACTTCCATCCGTTCTCGTCCTTCTGCCAGAAGGTGCTGATCGCGCTCTACGAGAACGATACGCCGTTCGAGCCGCACATCGTCGATTTCTCCGATCCGGTTTCGGCGGCGGAATTCCGCAACCTGTGGCCGATCGGGAAGTTTCCCGTGCTGCGCGACGCCGCGAAAGACCGGCTGGTCCCGGAATCGAGCATCATCATCGAATATCTCGCTCAGCATTATCCGGGCAAGACCGAACTGGTGCCCGCCGATACCGATCGCGCGCGCCAGATGCGCCTGCGCGACCGGTTTTTCGATCTTTATGTCGAAGTGCCGATGCAGAAGATCGTCGGCGACAGATTGCGTCCGCCAGGCAAGAACGATCCTCACGGCGTGGAGCTCGCGAAGGCGCAGCTGCGCACGGCGCTGGACCTGATCGAGCAGGATATGGCCGACAAGATCTGGGCGATGGGCGACGACTTCACCATGGCCGATTGCGCCGCGGCGCCGGCGCTGTTCTATGCCGATCTCGTGATGCCGTTCGGCGAGACGCACAAGATTGCGATGGCCTATCTGCGCCGCCTGCACGAGCGTCCGTCCTTCGCCCGCGTGGGACGCGAAGCCGCGCCCTACCGCGCGAATTTTCCGAAATAGGAGACCGTCATGGCATCCGCCAATCATGCGACCTTCGTCATCGAGCGGCGTTACGATTTTCCGCCCGCGACCGTCTTCGCCGCCTGGGCGAGCCGCGAGGCGAAGGGCCGCTGGTTCGTCGGCCCCGACGCATGGGAAAAATCCGATCTCAAGCTCGACTTCCGCGTTGGCGGGCGCGAGAGCGTGACCGGCGGGCCGCCCGGCGGCCCGGTTCATTCCTACAGCGCGCTCTATTGGGATATCGTGCCGAACGAACGGTTCGTCCATACCTATGAGATGCATCTGGACAAGGTCCGCATCTCGGTCTCGCTTGCGACGGCGCAGTTCAAGCGGGAGGGGCGGGGCACGTTGCTCGTTTATACCGAACAGGGCGTCTTTCTCGACGGCTACGACGACGCCGGATCGCGTGAGCGCGGAACGAAAGATCTGTTGGACAAGCTGGCGGCGGCATTGGGCGGATAGAACGCCGCCCTTGCCGCTCCCATTCCATCCTGACTCGCGATAGGCTCCGCGCAAGGGCAGGGGGATTCACCGTGGGCAGCATCGTTCGTTTCGCCGCGCTGGCGCTGGTCGTCATCGCGATCTGGTGGGTTTCCAAATACGACCAATCAGTGCCGGCGCCGCTTGCGGCCAACGCACCGGCGACTGAATTCTCTGCCGCGCGGGCCGAAGACGTGCTGGCGCGGGTGCTCGGCCCCGAAAAGCCGCATCCCGCCTCGAGCGCGGAGAACGCGGCGGTGCGCACGCGCATTCTGGGCGAGCTGGCGCAACTGGGCGTTCCGGCGACGACCTATCACGCCACCGGCTGCAATCCTTCGCCACGCTACGGCGTGATCGAATGCGGCAGCGTAACCGATATCATCGCCGAGGTGCGGCCCGGCGCCGGCAAGGCGATCGTCATGCTGGCGCATTACGACTCCGTTCCGGCGGGGCCGGGCGCGGCGGACGACGAATCCGGCGTCGCCACCATCCTGGAATCGATCCGGGCGCTGAAGGCGCGCGGCGGCGACGGCCTGCATCCCATCATCGCGCTGTTCAGCGACGGCGAGGAGTACGGCCTGCTCGGCGCCGCGGCGTTCCTCGCCAATCCGGCGCTGAAGGCGCGCGTCGGCGCGGTGGTGAACGTGGAGGCTCGAGGCAATCGCGGCCAGAGCCTGCTGTTCCAGACCAGCCCCGGCGACGGGCCGCTGATCGATCTCTATGCGGGCGCGGTGTCGCATTACGCGACCAGCTCGCTGTTTGCGGTGATCTACAAGCTGTTGCCCAACGACACCGACCTCACGCTCTTCATTCGCGACGGCTTTCTGTCGTTCAACTTCGCCTTCAGCGACAACGTCGCGCACTACCATACGCCGCGCGACACCCGCGCCAATCTGAGCATCGAGACGCTGCAGCAGCATGGCGAGAACATGCTGGGGATGACGAGCGCGCTGGAGCGCACCGATTTCGCCAGCCTCAAGGGCGGCGACGACGTCTACCTGGCGGTGATGGGCAAGTGGCTGCCGCGGCTGCCGGCGAGCTGGGCTTTGCCGCTTTCGTTGTTGGCCTTCATCGTCATCGCGCTGGCCGGATGGCTTGCCGGCGCGCGGCCGAGCGGACGCGGCGTGGCGATAGCCGTGGGCGTTCCGCTGGGATTGATCCTGGCATGCGCGGCCGCGGGTTGGATTCTGCATACCGTGGCATCGCTGGTTTCGGACCAGCCCGATCCGTCCTTCGCTTATCCGCTGGCGCTGCGGATCTCGCTCGCGCTTGGCCTCGCCGGCGTGACGCTGCTGTTCGCGCGTACGCTATCGACCCGCGATGCGGCGCTATGCGGCTGGCTATGGTTCGCGGGGCTGGCCATCGTCACCGCCATCTTCGCGACGGGCCTGAGCCCTTACTTCCTGTTTCCCGAGCTGCTCGCCGCCGTGCTGTTGCTCGCGGCGTCGCGCCTCGGCTGGGAAAGCGCTGTCGGCCAGGTAGCCCTGTTCCTTGCCGGGATTCCGGCGCTGTTCATCTGGCTTGGTCTGGTGGCGACGGGCGAGACGCTGATGGGTCTCATGCTGCATCCGCTGTTCACGATTCCCGCCGCGTTCGCGATCCTTGCCCTGTTGCCGCTGATCGACGCCCGCGCGGTGGCGCGCAATCTGTGGCTCGGCGGCGCGGCGGCGCTGTTCGTGCTGGCGCTGGGCGCGGCGGTGACGGCGGGCATGCA
>DATNNS010000248.1:0-2067 GCA_035601715.1 Rhizomicrobium sp. | reverse complement strand
GTAACATGCAGCGCCATCGCCACCAGGAGTTCATTCGCTTCCTCAATGTCATCGAGAAGCAGGCGCCCGCGGGCAAGACGATCCACGCCGTCGTCGACAACTACGCCGTCCATAAGCATCCCAACGTCCGCGGATGGCTCGAACGCCATCCGCGATGGACGTTCCATTTCACACCGACATCCGCTTCCTGGCTCAACGCTGTCGAGGGCTTCTTCGCGATCCTCACCAAGCGAAGGCTCAAGCGCGGCGTCTTCCGCTCCGTCGCCGACCTGCAAGCCGCGATCAATCGCTTCCTCGATCAGCACAATCAGCAGCCCAAGCCCTTCACATGGACCGCCGATCCCGACAAAATCATCGCCGCCGTCAGGCGCGGGCACCAAGTGTTAGATTCGATCCACTCTCATGTTCGCCGTTTCAAGCGGCAGGCGCGAATATTCTTTTGCTCGCGATCGAGCGTTTCAAATCGACCGCCGTTAGGCAGGGCAAGAGGCACGATCATGAGAACGACGGTTGATCATGCTCTGATACGCGGGTTGGTTACCGCCGGACCGGTAATGCGTCGCGGAGCTTCCTCTGTCTAGGATCCAGCGTCGGATAGAATCCGGCTGTTAGTGGAAACGAGGGTTCTCCTGGCCGTGACCGTGCCTCCAGCCTTGCCTAACTTTGGATGAGTTGTGGTCGATGGCCTCCTCTTCGCAATCCCTCGACTTCAGCTTCGACGCCCTACGCGATTTCGGGTCGCGTCTGTTTCGCGATCGCCCAAACGAAGCCCGAAAGCTCGCGCGCAATCGCGGCGGTGATCACGGTCTTCAATTTCCCCGCATGGGCGAGCTTGCGATATCGACGGCAGAGTCGCTCCTGGGCCTTCCAGGCTATGTCTCGGATTGGCTTGCTCAACTTTTCTTGGCGCAGAAGGAGATCGCGACCGATACGTGCTGGAAACCGGTAGCTCCATGCCGCCTCGATCAACATGCGCCGCGCCGCGCCATTGCCCGCCTTGGTGATTCCGCCCTGGCGTCGCGTGCTTCCGCTGGAATGCTCGGAAGGAACGAGACCCAGATAGGCCATGAACTGCCGCGGATTGGCGAAACGGGTGATGTCGCCGAGTTCCGCCACCAGCGTCGCCGCGGCCACCAGCGCGAGGCCACGCAGCGCTTGCAGCGCCTTCACCACTGGCGTCAGCGACCAGTCCGGAAGCGCGGCTTCGATGTGGGCTTCAAGATGATCCCGCCGAGCCGTCGCCGCCTCGACGGCCGCGATGCAATCTTCCAGCACGATGTAATGCGCTGCGTGTTCGAACGACAATCCGGCGAGCCAGCGCCGGTGCATCAGGGTCCAGGCCGGCCGGTTATAGTGACGGCCATGGCGCAGCAGAAAGCCGGAGAGTTGCTGGCGCGCCTGCCGCAACACGCGCACCGCCGCCAGTCGCGCGCGCACCAGATCGCGGATCGCCTCATGGGCTGGGTCTGGAACCCACACCGACGACAGTTCACCCGCTCGGTGCAATTTGGCCAGGTTAATCGCGTCGCGTCGGTCGGTTTTGACCCGATCGCCGGGCTTGCGCGGAATCAACGACGGGGCGACTACGACGCATTCGTGCCCGGCTTCGCTCAGCTGGCGCTGAATGCCGTAACCGCAAGGGCCGGCCTCATAGCAAAATCGAAGGCGCCAGCCATGACTCGCCAGCTTCGCCGCCAGAGTCCTCAACGCCGCCGGCGTGTTCGCGATCTTGCCATACTCGCGCAGCTCCCCCCGCTTGCCCGCCTCGGCAAGCGCCACCGCGATTGTGTCTTTGTGCACATCCAGGCCGACGTAGATGATACGCTGCTCCATGACCCGTCTCCTATGCGTGAGGCTCGGCGCTGGTCCATCCAGCGCAACCCTCGTCAACCTGCATATTGTGAGACGGGTCGCCCTATCTCAGGCGAACATCTGGTCTAGGAAGTCCGCGAGAGCGGCGTCGGTTTCCCCGCCAAAAAAATCGTTAGACGCCGTGGCGGGGTTAGCACGGCTCACGCCAGTCTGCGCAAGCCCTTCGCCCAGGTTTCCTGCCTGAGGCGGCCAAAC
>DATNNS010000247.1:0-8984 GCA_035601715.1 Rhizomicrobium sp. | reverse complement strand
CATAGCCCGAACCCATGCCGCGCTTGATGAACAGCACAGTCTTGGCCTTTTCCACGTCCAGGATCGGCATGCCGAAGATCGGCGACTTGGGATCGGTCTTGGCGGAGGGATTGGTCACGTCATTGGCGCCGATGACATAGGCGACGTCGGCCTGGGGGAACTGGCTGTTGATGTCTTCCAGCTCGAACACTTCGTCATACGGCACGTTCGCCTCGGCGAGAAGCACGTTCATGTGGCCGGGCATGCGGCCGGCGACGGGATGGATGGCGTAGGAGACCTTGACGCCTTCCTTCTTGAGCTTGTCGGCCATCTCGCGCACGGCATGCTGCGCCTGCGCCACCGCCATGCCGTAGCCCGGCACAATGATGACGCTGCCCGCGTTCTTCATGATGAAGGCGGCATCTTCCGCCGAGCCCTGCTTGACGGGCCGCGTCTCGGCCTTGCCCGCGACCGCGACCTCGCCGCCGAAACCGCCCAGGATCACCGAGACGAAGCTGCGGTTCATCCCCTTGCACATGATGTAGGAGAGGATCGCACCGGACGAGCCGACCAGCGCGCCGGTGATGATGAGCGCGGTGTTCTCCAGCGTGAAGCCGATGCCGGCCGCCGCCCAGCCCGAATAGGAATTGAGCATCGAGACCACGACGGGCATGTCCGCGCCGCCGATGGGGATGATCAGCGTGATGCCGAACACGAAGGCGAGCGCCGCGATGGCCCAGAACGCCCAGATCGGCTGATACAGCGCGAACCACACGATCAGCGCGACGATGGCGGCGAAGATGACGATGTTGAGCAGATGGCGCGCCGGCAGCAGGATCGAGGCGCCGCTCATATTGCCGTTGAGTTTCGCGAAGGCGATCAGCGAGCCCGCGAAGGTGATGGCGCCGATGGCGACGCCGAGCGACATCTCGATCAGGCTCTGCATCCGGATCGCGCCTTCCGTCCCGATGCCGTAGGCCTGCGGCGAATAGAGCGCGGCGGCGGCGACCAATACGGCGGCAAGACCGACCAGCGAATGGAACGCGGCGACGAGCTGCGGCATCGCCGTCATGTGGATGCGCCGCGCGATCACAGCGCCAATGCCGCCGCCGATCGCGATGCCACCCGCGATCATGCCCCAGGTGAGCGCGTCGGTGACGCCCGCGACCCACAAGGTCGTCGCCACCGCCAGCGCCATGCCGATCATGCCGTTGCGGTTGCCGGCGCGCGACGTGACCGGCGACGACAGCCCGCGCAGCGCCATGATGAACAGCACGCCGGAGACGAGATAAGCGAGAGCGGCGAGATCGGCCTGCAGAGAAGCGCTCATTACTTCTCTTTCTTCTTATACATCGCCAGCATGCGCGAAGTGACGAGGAATCCGCCGAAGATGTTTACCGAGGCGAGGATCAGCGCGAAGAAGCCGAGGATCTTCGAGGTCCACGACGCGCTGCCCATCGCGACGACCGACACCGCGATCAGCGCGCCGACCACGATCACCGACGAGATCGCGTTGGTCACGCTCATCAACGGCGTGTGCAGCGCGGGCGTCACCGCCCAGACCACGAAATAGCCCACGAAGATCGCCAGCACGAAGATCGAAAGCCGGAAGACGAAGGGATCGATGGCTTCCATCTGTTATCCTTTCAGGCTCGGATGGACGACCGCGCCGTCGCGAGTCAGCGCCGCGCCCTTCACGATCTCGTCGTCCCAGTTGAGCGCCAGCGCGCCGGTCTTCTTGTCGACGATCAGGGCGACGAAATTGTAGAGGTTGCGGGCATAGAGGCTCGAGGTGTCCGAGGCGAGCCGCGCCGGCAGATTGGTGTAGCCCATGATGGTGACGCCGTTCGTCTCGATCACCTGGTCGGCTTTGGTGAGCGGCGTGTTGCCGCCCTGCTCAGCCGCGAGGTCGACGATCACCGAGCCGGGCTTCATGGTCGCGATCATCTCCGCTGTCACCAGCACCGGCGCCTTGCGGCCGGGGATCAGCGCGGTGGTGATGACGATGTCCTGTTTCTTGATGTACTCGGCCACCAGCGCCGCCTGCTTGGCCTGGTATTCCGCCGACATCGGCTTGGCATAGCCGCTCGCGGTCTCGGCCTGCTTGAACTCGTCGTCGATCACCGCGACGAAACTGGCGCCCAGCGATTCCACCTGCTCCTTCGTGGCGGGGCGCACGTCCGTCGCCGAGACGATGGCGCCCAGCCGCCGCGCGGTCGCGATGGCCTGCAAGCCCGCGACGCCGACGCCCATGATGAAGGCGCGCGCCGGCGCGATGGTGCCGGCCGCCGTCATCATCATCGGGAAGGCGCGGCCGAACACCGCCGCCGCGTCGATCACCGCCTTGTAGCCGGCGAGATTTGCCTGGCTCGACAGCGCATCCATCGCCTGGGCGCGGGAGATTCGCGGGATGAATTCCATCGCGAACGCCGTGATGCCCTGCGCCGCCAGGCCCGTGATCGCGTCCTTCTCCGTATAGGGCGCGAGCAGGGCGGCGAGCACCGCGCCCTTTTTCATCTGGGCCACGGCACCCGCATCCGGCGAGCGTACCGCCAGCACGATGTCGGCATCCTTGAGTGCGCCCGCCGCATCCGGCGCGATGCTCGCGCCCGCCGCGGTGTAATCGGCATCGGCGATCCGCGCACCCGCGCCCGCGCCGGTCTCCACGGCGATATCCAGCCCGAGAGCCTTGAGCTTCTTCACCGTGTCGGGCGTGGCGGCGACGCGCGCCTCGCCGGCGCGGCGCTCCTTCAGGATCGCAAGCTTCATCGAATCAATCGTGCGTGCGGAAGATGGCGAGCAGGGTCAGCAGGGCGACATTGCCGATGATCATCCATTTCACGAAGGACATGAAGCCGTGCCAGGTCTTCAGATGGTCCCTGATGTCCATCGTGCCGCCGCCCTGGGCGAGCAGTTCCTTGTCCGTTTCCGATTCCATGAACGTCCCCAAATCGCGAACCGGGCGGACTATAGCAAAGGGCGCCTTTCCGGCAACCGCATCGTTGCGCCCCTTCGGGGCTCGCTTCGCTCGCACCTCAGGGTGACGACTGTCAGAGCGTCATCCTGAGGTGGCCGCGCCAGCGGCCCCCGAAGGACGCGTCGCCACGGAATGGTTCCAGTCGGCCAACAGCGCCCGGAGCGCCGCCACCAGCGCCAGAGGCTGGTCCAGCATCACGTGGTGCTGCGCCTCCGGGATGGTCACGACCGGGGCGGCGCGGCCGAGCAGATTGAACATGTATTCGCCGATCTGCGGCGGCATCAGGATCGAGTTCTCGCCGCGGAAGATCGCGATGCGGCATTTGATCGCCTTCAGCCGCGCGGCGGTGTCGCCGATGGAGAATCGCTGCCAGATCGCCGGATCGAATTTCCAGGTGAAGCCGCCTTCCACAGGCTTGAGCGAGCGCCGCCCAACCCAGTCCACCAGATAGAGATTGTCGCAGGTCTGCGGCGGCATCAGGCGGAAACGGGCGAGCGCCGCGGCCATGGTGGGATAGACGTGATGCGGCTTGATCACGCGCTTGGGCGGGCCGCCGGGCCGGTCAGGCGGATTGACCGGCGAATCCACGATCACGGTACCCGCCAGCCGGTCGCCATGCAGCGCGCCGGTCAGCATGGTGACGAAGCCGCCGAAGCTATGCGCCACGATGATCGGCGGCTCGCCGACCGCGAACATCCCCGCCGCCTCGCAGACCGCGAGCTGCTCGGCGACGAACATCTCCATCGAATAGTCCTTGCGCCACTCGGAATCGCCCATGCCCGACAGGTCCATCGCCGCGACGTTGTATTCGAGCGCGAGGTACGGCGCGATGAAGCTCCACCAATAGGCGTGCGCGGCGTTGCCGTGCACCAGCAGCAGGCCGGGACGCGCGCGCTGGCCCCAGCGCAGGTAATGGATGCGGGTGCCTTCGACCTCGACAAACGCGCTTTCGGGTTCCACGGCCACCGCGCGGTCGAACCACGCCGGACCGGGCGGCACCGCGCCGTTCAGCGCGACCAGCGGCCCTTCGGTCGGCATGAAGAATGCAGGCCCTGCATCAGACATCGCGTCGCCGGGAGATCATCCGTGCCACTCTAGCCATCTGCCATGCGGGTGGCAAAGCGCGAGCTGGCGCTTGTCCTTCACGCCGTCATGATAGGTGCGCAGGATAAGCGGCGCATCGCCCGGACTGTGCAGCGTACCCTCCGCGCTCAGCCGCCACAGCGTGCGGCGCAATCCGGCCATGATGAGGATATTGTCCAGCGCCTCGCGCATCGCGTCGCTGAACTGATAGGTGACATAGGTGTGATAGACGCAGACCGGCTCGTGTTCCGGAATCCGCGCCAGCGCACCCGGCAGCAGCGCCAGCGCATCGCCGGCGCGGATGTCGAGCGTCTCTGTCAGCCGGATCGCGATGGCCTTCTCCAGCCGCAGGAAGCGCGCGACCTGGTCGGGCCAGACGAGCGCGCGCAGCCAATCGCGCCAATAGGGATCGGACAGATCGACGGGATTGAGCTCCAGCCCCACGCGGCTGGCGATGCGCGGCGAAGGGCCCAGCGGCGGCAGCCTGTCGCCGCGCAATTCACAATCGAGGGTGAGCGGCGCGTCGCTCGGGCCGACGAAGATCTCCTCGGCGTCCCGCGCATAGCGGACGCGATATTTGTCCCAGATCATGTTGAGTCCGGCGCTAGGGCCGATCTCGATCAGGTGCAGCGGTTCGCCCGCCTCCTTCGCCACCACGCGCAGGCCCGCATGCAGGGTGGAGCAGCGCGCGACTTCGTTGGTGTTGGTGACGCCGCCGGCGATGAGCGCGTCGATCTCCGCGCGGTGGATATTCACGAAATCCTTGAAGTAAGGGAACGCGTCTTCGGCGAGCTGCCGGCCGCCATTGAGGTTGGGATAGAAGCGGCGCAGCGGATGATCGGCGCCACGCAACAGAAGGTAATGCACGGACGCCAGAATGATGTTCGCGTAAGGCTGCCCCGGCTTGGTGTGCGAGGCGATCTCCTTCAGTTCGTCGTCTTTGGAAATGCCGCGCACGATCTGGACGTAGAGCGGCGCATCGTTGGCGCGTTCGCATTCGCGGACGAAAAAATCCCAATAATCGAAGGATTTCTGCTCGCTCATCACCCCTCCGGCAGCGGCACGCGCGCCTGCTTAAACGCCGCGGCCTGCCGCTTGGCAAGGGCGCCGACAGCGAAATCGGAAATTTCCTCCTCGAACAGTTCGTGGAAATTGAGCCGCGCGCCGAGCCGGATCAGCGCGCCGCCGAGACCGATGGCGGCGCGGTCCATGAAGACGAATTCGCGCGGCGGGCGGATGCCGCCGATCGCCTTGAGCCTGGCGTGGACTTCGTTGGCCTGTTTCATTCCGTATTCCGCCGCCGGCACGCCGTCGTCCACCATGCGCACGCGGTCGTCGAGCAGCGGATTGAAAATGAACTTCGCCCACAGATTGAGCACCTCGACCATCTCCGGCGTCACCTTGGCGAAGCCCCAGGCGCGATAGGATGCCGCCGCGAGCGCGTCGTCGTTCTGCTGGATCGCGCGATAGAGCCCGATCACGCCTTCGACGAACGCCGGCGTGAAGGTGCGCACGCAGCCGTAATCGAGCAGGTTGATGCCGCCGTCCGCGGCGACCGCATAATTGCCCAGATGCGGATCGCCATGGATCGCGCCGTAACGCGCGAACGGCCGCCACCAGGCCTTGAACAAGGCGGTTGCCGCGGCGTTGCGGATTTTGAGCGCGGCATTCTCGAATTCCAGGATCGGCTTGCCCTCAAGCCACGTCATCGTCAGCAGCCGCCTGGTGGTGAGCGCCGCCACCGGCTCCGGTACCGCGATGTCGGCGCGATCCGCCAGCATGATCGCGTAGAGCCGCATATGCGCGGCCTCGAGATCGTAGTCGAGCTCTTCCTTCAGCCGCGCCGAAATCTCGAGCCCGAATTCGCGCGTATCGATGGTGGGATCGAGACCGCGCTGGAGCGCGAGCCAGCCTTTCAACTGCCGCACATCGGCGTCGACCGCGGCCGCCATGTCGGGATATTGCAGCTTGCAGGCGAGCAGGCGCCCGTCCTTGCCGATCGCGCGATGGACCTGGCCGAGCGAGGCGGCGGCCGCGGCCTCGCGCTCGAAGCTCTTGAACTTCGTCTCCCACGCCGCGCCCAGCTCCGCCGCCATGCGCCGGCGCACGAAACCCGCGCCCATCGGCGGCGCGTTTGTCTGCAGCGTGAGCAAGGGTGCTGCCACTTCCGGCGGCAGGATGCCCGGCACGGTCGCGATGAACTGCGCCGCCTTCATCACCGGCCCGCGCAGATTTCCCAGCACCTTGGTGAGATCGGCAGCATTGGCGGCGCTGATCACGTCCGTGCCGGCGAGCCTGCGGCCCGCGCCACGCGCCGCGACGCCGGTCAAGCCCGCGGAGACACGCGCAAAACGCGTCAGGCGGCGGGCGAAGCTGTCTTCGTTGTCGGTCATGGGCTCAATCGGGCTGTGACGTCCTCAGCGGCGCGTTCCCCCGATTGTAGCGCGCCTTCCATATAACCCGCCCACTGCGTCGCCGTCTCGCTCGACGCCCAATGGATGCGGCCGCAAGACGCGCGCAACGCCGCGCCATAACCCGTCACGACACCGGGACCCATAAAGCCGGCTCCCCCGCGCGACCACTCGTCGGCCAGCCAGTCCTTTCGCGCATAACCGATGTGCTCATTGGCTTGCGGCCCGAACAGGTCCACGAGGCAGTCCACGATCCTGCCGCGACCCTCATCGGCGCCCATTTGGGACAACGCCAGCGCCTGCGCGCCCTGGATAAAGCCGATCAGCAGCGCAGCACCTTCGCTCTGTGCATCCTCCATCACCAGCGTGAGCGGCAAAACGGTGCTCGCGGCATGGCCGGAATAACCGGCGCGGCGCCAGAACGGCTCTTTATAGGCGACGTGCACCTTGATGACCGCGCCGTGCGGCAGCCGTTGCGACAGCGCCTCGCGCTGTGCGGACAGCCTGCCGCCGAAATCGATGCGCGAGCAAAGCGCGGGCGGCACCGCGACGACGGCATGATCGGCGTCGAACGCGTCCTTGTCCGTCGTCACCGTCACGCCTCTTTCATCCTGCACGATCGCGCGCGCCGGCGCGGACAGCACGATGCGGTCGCCGAGCGCATCCGCCATGTTCTGCGCCACTGCATGGGCGCCGCCCTTGAACACCGCATCGCGCGTGCCGCCCTTCACGTTCGTCAATTGCTCCAGCCCTCCGGCCGCGCGCAGCATGTCGAGCATCCACAGATAGGAAACCTCCGACGCATCGGCGCCATACGCCAGCTGCGGCACCAGCCGCGCAAAGCCACGCGACGCCTTGGTGCTCAAGTTCTTCTTGATCCAACTTTCCAGCGTCTGCGAATCCCATTCGCGCGCCTTGACCGCCGTCCATGGCGCTGTGGCGGGAAGCGTCTTCATCTCCCGGTTCCAACGCCGATGCAGCATCCACAATTCGATCAGCGCGAGCATCGGCAGCTTTGGGATCTCGCCCTTGGCTTCCGTCCGCCTGCCGCCGAGCGACAATATGGATTGCCCTTCCGCATATTGCAGCACGGTCTCGTGACCGAAGCGCCGCGCTTCGGCGAACAGCCGCGCATGGTGGGGTCCGATCCATTGCGCGCCATGATCGATGATCCGGCCGCAGAGTTCGCCGCGCATCAGCCGCCCGCCGACGCGGCCCTGCGCCTCCACGACGAGGACGGACTTGCCCTTCGCGGCAAGATCGCCCGCGCACCTGAGGCCCGCCAGCCCGGCGCCGATTACGATTGCGTTGACGCGCGGCGCCATCTTTACCCCTTGTTGACCATCAAAGCGGCTTGCGCGCGATCCTTCGCGCATTTGGCTGTCAGGTACAGCATCGGCCCGCCTGTCGCAAAGCGGAACGGCTTAAGCCGCCCTTTACCGCTCGCGGACGATCATGCGGGCTCATTCACGGGATTTGCTCATGGCGCAGACAATTCTCATCGTCGACGACGATCCGGTGCAGCGCCGGCTGCTCGAAGCCGCGATCACGCGCTCGGGCATGAACGTCGTCACCGCGCCGGGCGGCCAGCCCGCGCTCGATCTGCTGCGCGGCCCGCGCAGCGAACAGATTGCCATCGTGTTGCTGGATCTTGTCATGCCCGACATGGACGGCATCACGGTTCTCGCCAAGCTGCGCGTCTCCCACCCCGATCTGCCGGTCATCGTGCTGACCGCCAAGGGCGGCATCGATTCCGCGGTCGAGGCGATGCGCGCCGGCGCCAGCGACTTCCTCGTCAAGCCCGCCAGCCCCGAGCGCATCACGGTCTCGATCCGCAATTCGCTCAAGATCGGCACGCTGTCCGGCGAAGTCACGCGCCTGAAGAAGAAGACCGAGAACCGCCTCGCCTTCGACGACCTCATCGCCAAGTCGAGCGAGATGCGCCAGGTGATCCGGCTGGGCCAGCGCGCCGCGCAGTCCAACATCCCCATTCTGATCGAAGGCGAATCCGGCGTCGGCAAGGAACTGGTCGCGCGCGCGATCCAGGGCTCGTCGGAGCGCGCCGGCAAGCCGTTCGTCACCGTCAATTGCGGCGCCATTCCCGAGAACCTGATCGAGAGCATCCTGTTCGGTCACGAGAAAGGCTCGTTCACCGGCGCCAGCGACAAGCATCTGGGCAAGTTCCAGGAAGCCGATGGTGGCACATTGTTTCTGGACGAAATCGGCGAGCTGCGCCTGGACATGCAGGTCAAGCTGCTGCGCGCTCTGCAAGAAGGCGAAGTGGACCCGGTGGGCTCCAAGCGCCCGGTGAAAGTGGATGTGCGCATCATCGCTGCCACCAATCGCGACCTGGGAACCATGGCGCGCGACGGCTCTTTCCGCGAAGACCTGTATTACCGCCTGAACGTGTTCCCCGTCCTGGTGCCGTCCTTGCGCGAGCGCACCGGCGACGTCGCCCCCCTCGCCCGTCATTTCATCGAGCGGTTCTCGGCGGAAGAAAACAAGACGGTGTCGGGCCTGACCCCGCAGGCCAG
>DATNNS010000246.1:0-5630 GCA_035601715.1 Rhizomicrobium sp. | reverse complement strand
AGGACGTTTGAAGTGGGCGTATCCTATCTACCCTCCCCTTGAGGGAGGGTCGAAAACGCCCTTGCGTTTTCGGGGAGGGGCTCACCCGACGGTCGTTGCAACGAGCGGCTTCAAAGCAAGAGTCGGATCGCAAGTGGAGTGAGCCCCTCCCCGAAGCGCATGCCGCGCTTCGACCCTCCCTCAAGGGGAGGGTAAAAATTCATCGCAGCCCCAAATCCCGTGCGATGATGCCGCGTAATATCTCTCTCGTGCCGCCGCGCAGCGAGAACGACGGCGAGACTTGCAGCAGATAGGCCAGCGTCTCATTGAAGGCGCCGGGCAGATTCGGGTCCATGTCCTCGCGCGCGAGGCCCTGGATCGCGCGCGGAATCTCCTGCTCGAAGCCGGTGCCGAGATCTTTCACGATAGCGGCTTCGACCAGCGGCTGTTCGCCCGCGGCGAGTTGGCCCGCGACCGAGATCGACATCCGGCGCAAGGTCCAGAGCTCGGAAACGGTCTTGCCGATCAGGATGGACTCCGCTTCGCTGGGCTTGTCGCCGACCGCGCGGACGAATTCGAGGAACAGCCGCAGGCTCGAGAGATAGCGCTCCGGTCCGCTGCGTTCATAGGCAAGCTCGGCGGTGACCTGGCGCCAGCCGTCGCCTTCGCCGCCGATCACCATGCCGTCGGGCACGAAGACATCGTCGAAGAACACTTCGTTGAAATGCGACTGGCCGACCAGATCGACGATCGGCCGCACGGTGAGACCCGGCGTCTTGAGGTCAACGAGCATCTGCGTCAGCCCGGCATGGCGCGCGCTGTCCTCGCCGGTGCGCACCAGCGCGATCATGTAGTGCGCGTTCTGCGCGTTGGAAGTCCAGATCTTCTGGCCGTTGATCAGCCAGCCGCCGTCGGTCTTGCGCGCGCGCGTGCGAACGCCGGCGAGGTCGGAGCCGGCGCCCGGCTCGCTCATGCCGATGCAGAAATAGGTTTCACCGCGCGCGATGCCCGGCAGCAATTTTTCGCGCTGCTCTTCGGTGCCGAAGCGCAGCAGCAGCGGGCCGCTCTGGCGGTCGGCGACCCAATGCGCGCTCACCGGCGCGCCGGCGGCCAGCGCCTCCTCGAGCACGACGTAACGCTCGACATAGCTTCTTTCGTGGCCGCCATACTTTTTCGGCCAAGTCATGCCGATCCAGCCCCTGGCGCCCAGCGCCTTGGAGAATTCCGGATTGAAGCCCGACCACGAGCGCGCGCGCCTGGCCGGCGCGGTATTGCCCATCCAGTCGCGCAGAAAGGCGCGCACCTCGCCGCGCAAGCGTTCCGCTTCCGGCGGCAACTCATAAGGTTCGAAGCGGAAACTATGCACGCGTGAGCCGGAACTGGCCGACGTCTATTGCGCCGGCGCGGAAGCCGCCCTCGCACGATGCGAGATAATAGTCCCACATCCGCTTGAAGCGCTCGTCGAAGCCGAGCGGCGCGATCTCGGCCCAGCGCGCGTCGAAGGTCTCGCGCCAGCGCTTGAGGGTCTCGGCGTAAGACAGCGCGAAGGTGCGCACGGTCTCGAAACCGAGGCCCTGTTTGACGGCGACGCGTTGCAGCGCGGTCTGCGAGGGCAGCATGCCGCCAGGAAAGATATAGAGCTGGATGAAATCGGGCGTGCTGCGATACGCCTCGAAACGGGAATCCTCGATGGTGATGATCTGCAGGCCCGCGATGCCGCCCGGCGTCAGCCGTTCTCGCACGACATTGAAGAATGTCGGCCAATGCGCTTCGCCGACGGCCTCGAACATCTCGATCGAGGCGATGCGGTCGAAGCGGCCCTGGACGTCGCGGTAGTCGACAAGCTGGATGTCGATACGCTCCGAAAGGCCCGCGTCGCTCACGGCGCGCTTGGCATAGTCATATTGCTCGCGCGACAGCGTGATGCCGGTAATATGGCAGCCATATTCCCGTGCCGCGAACATCGCGAAGCCCGCCCAGCCGCAGCCGATCTCCAGAACTGTGTGACCGGGTTTGAGGTCGAGAGTCTCCGCCATGCGCCGCCATTTGGCGCGCTGCGCCTCTTCCAGACTCATGTCCGCGCGCTCGAACATGCCGGACGAATAGGTCATCGTCGGATCGAGCCACTGCGAGTAGAAGGCGTTGCCGAGATCGTAATGCGCCGCGATGTTGCGGCGGCTGCCGTGCCGCGTGTTGGCGCGCAACCGGTGGCGCATCCGGTTTGCCCATTGCAGCGGCGCCAAGCCCGTCAGCGTGCCCGCCAGCTTTTCCATATTGCGGGCGCCGAACTCGAAGACGGCGGCGAGGTCGGGGCTCGTCCAGTCGCCGTCGATGAAGGATTCGGCGATGCCGATCTCGCCGCCCAATACCAGACGGCGGAAGACGCGGTCCCGCGCCACGTCGAGCACGGCGCGCGCGCCGTCGCGGGCGGCGGAAATGCTGCGCTCGGCGCCGTTGGCAAAGCGGAAGACAAGCTCGCCCTCGGCGATATCGCCGACGGCGCGCAGCACGGTGCGGCCCCAGAACGGCGGCGGAACGGCGTCGGCCGTCGCGGGCAGGGAACGGGAGATGTTCTCAACCATGGCGCCTCTCAAGGCTCGGCCCCGGCCCTTAGATGAGCATGAGCCGGGACCCGCTTCAACCAAAGTCGAAACGCCTGAAAATGGATTGCGGCCATCACCTTCAGGGTCATCAGCGGGTGGCGGAGCAAGGCGGAGGCCAGCGCCGCGGCGGTGAAGGCTTTGCGTCGGCCCGAAAATACCGCCGTCAGAACAGGTTGGCCGGCCTCGGTTTCCCGGATCGCGACAAGGATGTCCGCGCCGGGCGGCCGGACGTCGAAGCTGTAGCGGCAGTCGAGCGACAGGAAAGGCGAGACGTAGAACGCCTTGTCGCATTCCTGGCCGGGGCCGGCCGGCAGGATATAGGCGTGGCGCTCGCCGAAGGTGTTGTGGACTTCGTAGATCGTTGCCGCGAGCGCGCCGTCCTTGGCGTGACAATACCAGACGCTGAGCGGATTGAAGACATAGCCGAACAGACGCGGATAGCAGAGCACGCGGATCGCGCCGCCCGCTTCGAGTCCGGCTTCGGCCAGCTTGGCGTCGACCCATGCGCGCGACGGGCGGCCATCGCCGTGATCGCGGTCATGGAAGCTCGCGAGCGCCGCGCGATTGCGCGCGAACAGGCGTGAGGGTTTCAACGCATCGAGCTCGTCGAGGTCGAGCAAGAGCGCGAAGACGCGATAGCGAAAGGCATGGCGCACGGGCGATACGCGCGCATGCGTCACGGCGCCTTCGTAGATCGCGGAGTGGATCATGCGGCCGCCGGCGCGAGTTGTGGGATACGCGCGATGCGGCCCGACTCGTTCGCGACGCGCCATGGGCGGCGCACCCCGCCCGCATCTTCCGCGGCAGCGAGACCCGCCTGCAACGCGTCCTCATGAAAGCCCGAGCCGAAATAGCTGCCGCAGAACGAGGTGCGGCGCGCGCCCTGCAGATGCCAGAGCCGCGATTGCGCGTCGAGCGCCGCCGCGTCGAATACCGGATGGGCACAGGTGAGTACGCGGTGGATCTTGTCCTCGCGCGGCATTTTCGGCGGATTGAGCGTGACGAACAGCGGCGCGCGGCGGTCGATGCCTTGCAGCGCGTTCATCCAGTACGTGACGCACAGATCGGCATCGGCCGAGGCGTTGCTGCGACCCAGATAATTCCAGCTCGCCCAGGCGCGGCGGCGCTTCGGCATCAGCGCGGCATCGCTGTGCAGCACGACCTGATTGGGACGATAGCGGAAGCTGCCGAGCAGCGCGCGCTCTTCCGCCGTCGGCTCGGCGAGCATGCCGAGCGCCTGATCGGCGGGTGCCGCGATAATGACGCCGTCATGAGAGCGGCGGTTGCCCCGGGCGTCGACGATGGTGACGCCGGCGCCGTCACGCAGGATCGTGGCGACGCCGGAGGCGACATGGATGTCCGTCGCGTAGCGCGCGGTCAGCCGTTTGACATATTCGCGCGAGCCGCCGTCGACCGTGCGCCATCGCGGGCGTCCGGAGAGCTTGAGCAGCCCATGATTGACGAAGAACCGCGCGAACGCCGCCACCGGATGCGCGCGCATATCCGCCACCGAGGACGACCAGATCGCAGCTCCCATCGGCAGCAGATGCAGCCGGGCGAAGGCGTCGGAATAGTCGTTCGCCGCGAGATACTCGCCAAGGCTCATGCGCTTGGCTGCGGCGAGGAGTTTCGGCGCGTCGCGATAAAAGCGCAGCGTGTCGGTCAGCATGGTGCGGTAGTCGCGGCGCAGGAACAGGCCCGGCTGAGCTGCGAGGCCCGCGAGGCTTCCGGCATATTCGAGCGCGCCGCCGTCCAGCGAGACCGCGAAGCCCATGTTGCTGGGCTTGGTCGGGACGTCGAGATGGTGAAACAGAGCGGTCAGGTTGGGATAGTTGGGCTCGTTGTAGACGATGAAGCCGGTATCGACCGGGATCGTTCCGTGCGCGGTCTCGACATCGACCGTGTGGGAATGGCCGCCGACGCGCGCCTCGCGTTCATAGACGGTGACACGGTGCTTGGCCGAGAGCAGCCAGGCCGCCGCCATGCCGGCGATGCCGCTGCCGACCACGGCGAAATCGCTGCAAGTCGAGGTTCCAGGCGATCGCAAATGACGCTCCCAGCCGTGATACAGGCTGCTTACGCAGCGGGGATGGTGGCGGATCAGAAAGGAAAGGCTCACGCGAAGCCGCCAAGCCGCGAAAGGCCGGCGAAGGCCGGCCAAAAAGCAGAGGCCCAGCAATGCCCGAAGAGGTTCTTGGCGGCTTCGCGCCTTTGCGGCTTGGCCTGCAACGTTCTCCTTGTTCCGGTGAAGTGATCCGGACGCGATCTGGGTCCGTAAATCGGGCTATGATGGTGCATGCGCTGCCCGCTTCGCCTTTGTGGCCATTTCCCCCCTCCGCGGTCCGGGACGGGCGGGCGCGCATGCGCCGTTATCTGGTGAAGGTCCGAATGACCGCGACCGCCGATCCGGCAAGGCTCAACAAACTTCTGGTGGCGGTGGCCGACCATGGCGACCGCGCCGCGTTCGAGGCGCTGTTCGCCCATTTCGCGCCGCGCATCAAAGGCTATCTGCTCAAGCTCGGCGCCGGCGGCGCGCTGGCCGAGGATCTGGCGCAGGAAGCGATGCTGACCCTGTGGCGCAAGGCGCGGCTATACGATCCGGCGAAGGCGTCGGCGGCGACGTGGATCTTCACCATCGCGCGCAATCTGCGCATCGATGCGATCCGCCGCGAACGTCGCCCCGATTTCGATCCCAACGATCTCGCGCTGGTGCCCGACGACGAGCCCGCAGCCGACGCGCTGATGATGCGCGAGGACGACGACGCGCGGGTGCGTGCGGCGATGGCGGCGCTGTCGCCGGAGCAGGCGCAGGTGGTGCAGATGTCGTTCTTCGCCGACAAGCCGCATAGCCAGATCGCCGACGAGCTCGGCCTGCCGCTCGGCACCGTGAAATCGCGGCTGCGGCTGGCCATGGTGCGCATCCGTGTGGCAATGGGAGGCGCAGAATGAGCGCGGCCCATCACCCCAACGACGAATTGCTGCTGGCGCACGCCAGTGGCGCGGCGGACGAGGCGCTGTCGCTGATCGTGGCCACGCATCTGGCGCTCT
>DATNNS010000245.1:0-7426 GCA_035601715.1 Rhizomicrobium sp. | reverse complement strand
GCCACTTGTCGTCGAGCTCCCACAGCCGCGCGAACGCGCTGTTGTGAAAGCTGAGCTTCTGCTCGCGGTCGAAGATCGCGACCGCGGTCGCGAGCTGGTCGAGCGTGTCGGAATGGGCGTCGAGATGCTGCTGCAGCCGCGCCTCGGCCGCGGTGATCTCCGTCACGTCCACCGCCGTGCCGACGATTCGGCCGCCTTCGACGGGAACATGCGTGAAGGCCAGCGCCCGGCGCTGACCGCCGACGATGGCGAAGCGCTTGGCCTCGAGCGGCTGGTCCGCTGCGCGCGCCGACGCGGCGAGGTCGCGCTCGCTGCGGTCGAGCGCGGTCTGCGCGGCAACGAGCGCGGCCTCGTCGGCGGCGCCGGTGGCGGCGAGGAACGCGCGGTTGCCCCACAGCAGCGACAGGGTCTTGTCGCGCAGCCACACCGGGATCGGCAGCGCGTCGAGCACGGCGCGGAAATCGGGCGCCAGCGATTTGGCCTGCGGCTCTTCCTCCAGCCACACCGCCGCCATGCCGCCGACCGCCCGCCCGCGCAGCCGCACGGCGCGCCCGTTGCGGTCGCGCGCCACCATCGTGAACGCCACGCCGCGATCGCCGAGCGCGTCGAGCGCCTGCGACAGCGCGGTCGCGTCCGCGCCGGCGAGGCAGGAATCCAGAATGAGCTCGCCGCCGCCATAGGAGCGCGGCGCCGCGCCGTCGCGGCCCCAGACGAGCACCGCTTCGCGCCCCGCGCCGATCAGCGCGTCGCGCGCATTGGCGCCGGCGCGCGCGCGCGCTTCGGCCAGACGCAGCGAGCGGCGCAGGCGGGTGGAGGCGAACTGCTCGGCCAGCGCCCACAATCCCGCCGCGACCGCGAGCGCCGCCGCGCCCGCCGCGATGGCGCCGGAGACGGTCACCGGATCGGGCGTGGCGGCGGACGCGGAGCCGCCGGGCAACAGGACGAAGAGCGCAGCGAGTGCGCCCAATCCTTTCCCCCCAGGGCTCCTCGTCTGTCCCGATCTGGGACGCATCCAGCCAACCCCATCTCGCCGCGAATCGGCGAATCACATTGGAATCAAGATGATAGGGAGGAGGGGCGAGTCCGAACAGGGATTGTGGTTAAGAAATTATGAACGCCAAAATCTGGAAGCCGCCGCAACATGTCGCGGTTAATTCCGCAGGCACCCAATTGTTGAATCGGATCAGCGCTTTAGGAAATCGCTGTACGGAGGACCTTTCGTGTGGAGGAACTACCGCGCCCGTCCCCGCCCGAAAATGCGAAGGCGTTTTTCGACCTTTCCGCGAAAGAAGAGGTGGAAGAAAGCTGGCGCGGGCCCGCACGTATGAACGAAGCGCATCCTCAGTTCGAGCCCGACGGATTGCAGGTTTCCTTGTAGAATTTCATTCGCTGCGGCGCGAATTTTCGCTTCAAGACGGAAACCAGTTCCAGATATTTCTCGCAGGCCGGGCCGACGAGTTCGAATCCGTCGGTTACGTCGTCTTCGAAAAGGATTTCATAATTTCCGGTCGTCTCGCTCTGCATCAAACCCATGCTCGTGGATTTGTGCTCGGGCCATTCCCAAACCGCGAGGCGTTTTTCCGGTCCCTGTCCAGCGGCGTTCAGTGTCTCTTGAGGGATATCGCGAACCGTGAAGCCGATCGCCGCGGCCGAAGCTGAGACCACTGCCGCGTCGTCCGCGCGCGACGGCGTGAATTCGACCCACCAGATCGGGATCATGTTCGGACCGGCGCATCCCGACAGGAGCGCGGTCAAAAGCAGGGCGATGCTTATGGGCTTCACTGTGGCGATCCTCCGGCCGGTGTCGGCTTGAAGGATACCACAGTGGTGGCGGTACCTCTCAATACCGGTAATGATCCGGCTTGAAAGGGCCCATCTGCGGTACGCTGATGTAGTCCGACTGCTTGTCCGTCAGCTTGGTCAGATGCACGCCGATCTTGGCCAGGTGCAGGCGCGCGACTTTCTCGTCCAGAGTCTTGGGCAGGGTGTAGACCTTCTTCTGGTATTTGCCGGCGTTGGCGAACAACTCCATCTGCGCCAGCGTCTGGTTGGTGAAGGATGCCGACATCACGAAGCTCGGATGGCCCATCGCATTGCCGAGATTCACCAGCCGTCCTTCCGACAGAAGAATGATGCGGTGGCCGTCGGCGAACGTGATCTCGTCGACCTGCGGCTTGATGTTGTTCCATTTGAGATTGCGCAGGCTGTTTACCTGGATCTCGGAATCGAAATGCCCGATGTTGCAGACGATGGCGCGGTCCTTCATCGCGCGCATGTGCTCCAGCGTGATGACGTCGAGATTGCCGGTGGCGGTGACGAAGATGTCGGCGCGGGGCGCCGCCTCGTCCATCGTGACGACTTCATAGCCTTCCATCGCCGCTTGCAGCGCGCAGATCGGATCGATCTCGCTCACCATCACGCGGCATCCGGCCTGGCGCAGCGATGCGGCGGAGCCCTTGCCCACGTCGCCGAAGCCCGCGACCATCGCGACCTTGCCGGCCATCATCACGTCGGTGCCGCGGCGGATGCCGTCGACCAGCGACTCGCGGCAGCCGTAGAGATTGTCGAACTTCGACTTGGTGACGCTGTCGTTGACGTTGATGGCGGGGAACAGCAGCTTGCCGTCCTTCTCCATCTGGTAGAGGCGATGCACGCCCGTGGTGGTCTCTTCCGAGACGCCCTTTATGGCGGCCGCGAGTTTGGCGAACCAGCCGGGCTTCTCGCCGAGCGTGCGCTTGATGAGGGCGAAGAACACCTCCTCTTCCTCATTGCCCGGATTGTCGAGGAACTTGGTGTCGCCCTTCTCGGCGCGCAACCCGTGATGCACCAGCATGGTGGCGTCGCCGCCGTCGTCGAGGATCAGGTTCGGCGTTCCGCCGTCATGCCACTCGAGAATCTTGCGGGTGTATTCCCAGTAATCCTTCAGGCTCTCGCCCTTGATCGCGAACACCGGCGTACCGCCGGCCGCGATCGCGGCCGCCGCGTGATCCTGCGTCGAATAGATGTTGCACGACGCCCAGCGCACATCGGCGCCCAGCACCTTGAGCGTCTCGATCAGCACGGCGGTCTGGATCGTCATATGCAGCGAGCCCGCGATGCGCGCGCCTTTCAGCGGCTTGCTCGCGCCGTACTCCTCGCGCGTCGCCATCAGCCCGGGCATCTCGGTCTCGGCGATGGAGATTTCCTTGCGGCCGAAATCGGCGAGGGCGATATCCTTGACGACGTAATCCTGCGCGGCGGCCATGGCGGACTCCTGATGAAGGCGCGCGGGATATAGCAGGGCCTTTCAGCCGCGGCAAGAAACATATAAAGAAATATGCATGTCTTTATTTGCCGGCGGGGCGGGCGGAAAAGCCGGAGACTAAGGCCCGTCCACCTTGATTCCCTGGGCCCGCAACAGGGCCGGGACGCCGTTGGGACCGGCCAGATGGGCGGCGCCCACGGTGATGAAATAGGTGTGCGGCTCGTCGAGCCAGTTATCAAGCTGCGCCACCCAGTTGCGATTGCGGTCGTCGAGCAGCGCCTTCTTGGCGCCGGGCTCCTTGGCGAGGTCGCTGTTCATCAGACGGTCGATGGCGCGCACATCGCCGCTCGCCCAGGCATCGACAATCGCGCCCACGGTGCTCGGCTGATCGCGGATGCTCTTGAGATCGAGGGCGAACTCTTTCACTTCCAGCGATTGATCGGGCGGTGCGAGCAGCGCCATCTGCTGGTCGACGGTTTCGAAATGCCGCAGCGCCTTGCCGCGGGCGTTCGCGATGGCCAGCACTTCGTGATCGATGCCGCCGCTGGCGGAATAATTCTGCTGCGACATCAGCGCGACCTGCAGCACGATCGATGCGAGCCATGGCCGCTTGTCGTCGAGCGCCTGTGGCGGAATGTGGCTGCGGGCGAGCGCGGCCTGATAATCCTTGCGCGCCGCCGGCGGCAGGAGCGCGGGCAGGGTCTCGCCCTTGGGCAATGTGCCGTGCGCGGCGATATAGGCCGTCACGCCGGCTTGCGAGGGGGCGTCCATCGGGATTTCGAAGACGAAGACGTCCGATGCCGCCATCGCCGCGTCGATCTGCGGCGTGTGCCAGGCGACGTTAACCGGCAGCAGATGGATCGAACCCAGCAAATAGGCCGTGCCCGCCTTGCCATGCACCGTCCACAGCGCGGGATGCGCTTCGATCCTGGCGAGCATCGGCTGCTGGGCGAGCGCGGGCAGCGCGAACGCGAGCAGCGCAAGCGTCGTGGCGAGGCGGGGGAGAAGATGTTTCATGGGCGGCTTTCGATGGCGCGGGGCGGATCATATCGCCGATGCCGAGCGGGGTCCAAAACAGAACAAAAGATTCACGCGGAGCCGCAGAGGCGCGGAGTTCTTGCTCCACTCCCACGACCGTCATGGCCGCCCTACGCTATCGCTAGGGCTGTGGCGGCTATCCATACTCACCGTCTAGACAGGGATTATGGGTAGCTGCCCCGGAGTGCTTCGCACGCCAAATATTCAAATGCGCGGCGGAGCCGCGCGGGCTCGGCCATGACGATAAGGGATGGAGCTTGCCACGCGCGCTCCGCGCCTTTGCGGCTCCGCGTGAATCACTTCCTTGGCCGCTCAACGCGGCGGCGGACGGGTCACCGGTACGCGAACGGCATCTTCTTGTCGTTCAAATCCCGGTAGCGGTCGCGCAGTTTGGTTTGCCGCGAGACCAAGGGGATGTTCGCGCCCTTGATGAACACCGCGGTCGGCGCGGCGAGGTTGAGCGGATCGCCGTCCCAGATCACGACATCGGCATCCTTGCCCGCCTCCAGCGTGCCGTAGGAATCCGCGATGCCCCAGATCTGCGCCGGATTGCGCGTGATGGCGGCGAGCGCATGATCCCACGGCATGCCGTTGGCCACCGCATTGCCCGCGATCTGCGACAGCGTGCGCGCGTAATGTGCCGGATTGTCGTTCTGCGGCTGGAACGCGACAGTGACGCCGGCCGCATCCAGACGCGCCGCATCCTTCAACGTCGCGCCGAGATCGGAGAAGCTGGCGGGCAGGTTGTTGTCGTTGTCGAGCACCACGGGCACATGCGCCGCCGCCAGCTCCTTGGCGACCTGCCACGCTTCGCCGCCGCCCGCGACGATGAGCTTGATCTTGTTGGCCTGCGTGTAGGCGAGGATCTGGCGGATGGTCGAGGCGCGCTCGACATGGACGATCAGCGGCTCCTGGCCCTGGATCACGGGCCCGAGCGCATCGAGATCGATGCGATTGCTGCGCTGGTCGCGCGCGCCGCCCGGGCGGTGATAGCCGGCGCGCTGGCTCCAATATTCGCGCGCGTCGTCCAGCGTCTCGCGGAATTTCACCCAGATGTCGGGGCGCGAATTGGCCTGGTGCTCGCCGCCGTTCGGTTCGAGCTCGACCAGCACGCCGGCCTGTTTCTTGACGATCAGGTCCGGGCCATTGCCCAGATGGATCACCGCCGCGGTGCCGCAGAACACGTCGCCGCAATCCGCCGGCGCGGTGAGCGAGCGCGTGACGCCCGCGATGCGCGCGACGGGGATCAGCGTGGAGCTCGGGTTCAGCGCATCGGCGACATCGAACGCGGCGCTGTCGAGCGCCTGGTTCGGCGCGGTGTCGTTGGTCTCGGAAACAAGCTGCACTTCCTCGATGCCGAGCTGCGTCCACGATGCCATCAGGCCCGGCGTGACGGCGTTGCCATGCGCGTCGATGACGGTGGCGCCGGGTGGGACTGTGAGATTCGGACCGACCTGCACGATCTTGCCGCTCTGGATCAGCACATCGCCATTGATCGTGCCTTGTGCGGCGAGCGTGAAGACGCGGCCGTGCCTGATCAGAATCGACGGCACCGAAGGAGTCGTCGGCGCGGCGGCCGGGGTGGTGGGCGCCGCCACGGGCTGCGCGAGCACGGTTGTGGAAAGCGCGAGCGCGCAAACTCCAGCGAGGAGCAATGTCATTTTCATTGGCCCGCTCCCCCCGTATTCGCATTGTCTTCCTGGCCGAGTTCGAAATCGCTGCGTGGGCTCAGCTTGGGATTGTCACGATCATAGAGCAGCGCGCCGTCGATGAAGACCTTCTCGGCGTGGGTATAGACGCTGAACGGATCGCCATCCCACAGCACCACGTCGGCCATCTTGCCTTTCTCCAGCGTGCCCGTTTTATCCAGAATGCCGAGCGCCTTGGCCGGATTGCGCGTCATCCATTCCACGGCATGGGCGCGCGGGATGTCGTAGCCCATGCGCCGACCCGACAGCATCGCTTTGGCGACTTCCTGGTTGAGCCGCTGGATGCCGATAGGATCGTCGGAATGGATCATGGCGCAGGCGCCCGCGTGATCGACCATCGCGATGTTCTCGGGGATCGCGTCATAGGCCTCCATCTTGAAGCCCCACCAGTCGGCCCACATCACGGCGCAGATGTCGTTCTTCTTCAGCAAATCCGCGATCTTGTAAGCCTCGACCGCGTGATGGAACGCAGCGATGCGGAAGCCGAATTCCTTCGAAACGTCGATCATCGTCGCCATCTGGTCGGAGCGGTAGCAATGCATCTGCACCGGGATCTTCCTGTCGAGCACCAGCGCAAGCGTTTCGAGCCCGATATCGCGGTCCGGCTCGTCCGCTTCGCTGCCGGCTTTCTTGGCTTTCCAGTATTTGCGCCACTTCTCGCGATACTCGCGCGCCTTCTCGAACGCCTCGCGATAGCCCGCGACATCGCCCATCAGGGTCGACGGCCCACCCTTGTTCTCATAGACGCGCTTGGGATTCTCGCCGCAGGCCATCTTGAGGTCGTAGGGCGCGCCGGGGAATTTCATCGCCTGGGTCGTGATCGCCGGCACGTTCTTGAGCACGACCGAACGGCCGCCGATCAAATTGGCGGAGCCCGGCAGAATCTCCATCGCGGTGACGCCGCCGGCCAGGGCGCGGTCGAAGCCGGGATCTTGCGGCCAGACCGAATTCTCGCTGCGCACGTCAGGCGTCGTCGGTCGCGTCGCTTCGTTACCGTCCGACGTCGCTTCGTTGGACGGCGAGGGGTAGACGCCCAGATGCGAATGGATGTCGATGATGCCGGGCGTGACGAACTTGCCCTTGCCGTCGACCACCACCGCGCCCGCGGGGGCGGCGATATTCGTGCCGACTGCGGCGATCTTGCCGTTTTCCATCAGCACGTCGCCATGGGCGATTTCCTTGTCCGTCGCGGTGAGCACCGTGGCACCCCGGATCAAGGTCGGCTTGGACGGCAGCGGCTTATAGGTGGAAGGAAACTGGTCGTTGGGGAACTGGTCGGCGACCTGCGTGTCCTTCGGCGCGGATTTGTGCAGGCCGGGCAGGAAGACAAAGGCGGCGATCAGCGTCACGATCACGATGGCGGCCGCGCCCCAGATCGGCAGCCTGTTTCTCGGCTCCATGCTCAGTCCCCTCGAAAGCCGGGCGCAGATTTGCG
>DATNNS010000244.1:0-4829 GCA_035601715.1 Rhizomicrobium sp. | reverse complement strand
CGGGCAACCGCCAGACCTTCAGCTTGTAGGCCATGCCGGTGGAGGAGAAGAACACCAGCGGCGCGTGGGTGGACGCGACGTAGAGATGCGTGACGAAATCTTCCTCGCGCGTCGCCATGCCCGCGCGGCCCTTGCCGCCGCGGCCCTGCACGCGATATTCGTCGATCGGCGTGCGCTTGATGTAGCCCGCATGAGTGACGGTGATCGCCACGTCCTCGCGCTCGATCAGCGCTTCGTCCTCGATCTCGACGTCGCCGTCGACCAGTTCGGTCAGGCGCGGCGTGGCGAACTCCTCGCGAACATCGCGAAGCTCCTGGCGCACGATCTCCAGCACGCGGGGGCGGGAGCGCAGGATGTCGAGATAATCGGCGATCGCCGTGCCCAGCTTGGTCGCCTCGTCGCCGATCTCGTCGCGGCCGAGCGCGGTCAGGCGCTGCAGGCGCAGGTCGAGGATCGCTTTCGCCTGCTCTTCCGACATCCGGATCGTGCCGTTGGCGGAAACGATGTGGCGCGGATCGGCGATCAGCGCGACCAGCGGCGCCGTGTCTTTCGCCGGCCAGTCGCGCGCCATCAATTGCTCGCGGGCGGCGGTGGCGTCGGACGCCTTGCGGATCAGCGCGATCACTTCGTCGATATTGGCGACGGCGACGGCGAGACCCACCAGGATATGCCCGCGGTCGCGCGCCTTGCCGAGTTCGAAGCGCGTGCGCCGGGTGACGACCTCCTCGCGGAACGCGGTGAAGGCGCCGATCAGCTCCTTTAGATTGAGAAGCTGCGGCCGGCCGTTGAGGAGCGCCAGCATGTTGACGCCGAAGGTCGTCTGCATTTCGGTGAAGCGGTAGAGCTGGTTGAGCACCACGTCCGACGAGGCGTCGCGCTTGAGCTCGATCACCACGCGCATGCCGTGGCGGTCGCTTTCATCGCGGATGTCGGAGATGCCCTCGATGCGCTTGTCGCGCACGAATTCCGCCATGCGCTCCTGCATGCGGGCCTTGTTCACCTGATAGGGCAGCTCGGTGATGATGATCGCTTCGCGATCCTTGCGGATTTCTTCCACGTGGCAGCGCGCCCGCATCAGGATGCTGCCGCGGCCGCGCGCCAGAGCCGCACGCGCCGCCTGCTTGCCGATGATGAGGCCCTTGGTCGGGAAATCCGGTCCCGGCACGATCTCGGTCAGCGCGTCCATGCCGATCGAGGGATCGTCGATGAACGCCAGGCACGCGTCGATCACTTCGCCCAGATTGTGCGGCGGCACGTTGGTCGCCATGCCGACCGCGATGCCGCTCGATCCGTTGACCAAGAGGTTGGGGAAGCGCGCGGGGAAAACGACCGGCTCGCTTTCGGCGCCGTCGTAATTGTCGCGGAACTCGACGGTGTCCTTGTCGAGATCCTCGGTCAGCGCGTGCGCGATCTTGGCGCGGCGCACTTCGGTGTAGCGCATCGCCGCCGGCTCATCGCCGTCGACCGAG
Source organism: Rhizomicrobium sp. (assembly GCA_035601715.1). Lineage (GTDB taxonomy): Bacteria > Pseudomonadota > Alphaproteobacteria > Micropepsales > Micropepsaceae > Rhizomicrobium. Next base: position 3,360 of record DATNNS010000244.1, on the reverse strand, counting down.
CCGAAATTGCCCTGCCCGTCGACCAACGGCGCGCGCATGGAGAAATCCTGCGCCATGCGCACCAGTGCGTCGTAGATCGCCTGGTCGCCGTGCGGATGGTATTTGCCCATCGTGTCGCCGACGACGCGCGAGGCCTTGCGATAGGGCTTGTTCCAGTCATTGCCGGATTCGTGCATCGAATAGAGGATGCGGCGATGCACGGGCTTCAGCCCGTCGCGCGCATCGGGCAGCGCGCGGCTCACGATCACGCTCATCGCATAATCGAGATAGGAGCGCTTGAGCTCATCCTCGATGGCGATGGGGGTCGTATGGCCGCCGGATGGCGGCGCGCCGGCGTCCGGCAGATCGCTCAATTCTCAGTCCTTTTCAAGGCTTTGGGGGCGCAGGTTCGGCGCCCCGAATTCCGGCCGAATACGTAGCATTTCGCGTTGCGATTCGGCCAGCAAAACGTCACTGGGAAGGCGTCTGTTTACGGGCCTGCGACAGTTCGGTTTCCACCCGATTCATGTCGTAGCCATACATCAGCCGGCCGCCGTCTTTCTCGTCCTGATAGCCGAAAACGATGCCCACCAGCTTGCCGTCGGTCGCATCCACCACCGGGCCGCCGCTGAAGCCGGGGCCGGCATCGGCCTCGAAGGTGAAGGCATGCTGGATGCTGCAGGTGGGACAGCGCGCCAGCACCGGCGCGTCCAGCGCCGTCATCCGGCCGCGGGCCTCGCGTAACGAGCCATCCGTTCCCTGGCCATAGGCGATCACCTCCTCGGCGATCCAGGGCCTGGCGACCGGCAAAGGTGGCCCAGCGGCCGTGCGGAAGAACAGCAGGTCGTAGTCCACCGACGCACCGATCACCGAGGTGCTGTCCACCAGATTGGCGTTATGCGCATTGGTGACGGCGATGCCGCTGCCGATGACCATGCCCGCGCCATGGCCTTCGAAGATGATGTCGCGCGCGCCCGAGAGCGGCAGGTAGGCCGATGCAATCGCGGGAAAGGCGAACCCGGCCGACGGCTCGCCCGCCGACGAGCAGCCCGCGAGAAACGCCGCCAGCGCGAGCGTGCCGAAGCCAGCCTTGCGCATGGATCAGAACGGGATCTCGTCGTCCATCTCGGCGCGATCGAAATTGGCCGGGGCTTCGCCGCCGCCGCCACCGCGCGCGATGCGCTCGCCGCCGCCATCGCCGCCTTTGGTGTCCAGCATCACCAGTTCGCCGCGAAAACGGTTGAGCACCACTTCGGTGGAGTATTTCTCCACGCCGTCCTTGTCGGTCCATTTGCGCGTCGAAAGCTGGCCCTCGAGATAGACCTTGGAGCCCTTGCGCAGATACTGCTCGGCGACCTTTGCGAGATTCTCGTTCCAGATCACCACGCGGTGCCACTCGGTCTTTTCCTTGCGCTCGCCCGAAGCCTTGTCGCGCCAGTTTTCCGACGTCGCGACCGACAGATTGACCATCAGCTCGCCCGACGTCATGCGCCGCGCTTCCGGATCCTTGCCCAGATTGCCGATCAAAATCACCTTGTTGACGCTGCCAGCCATGTCTTGTCCTTCCCGCGACCGTAAGGCGTCACCCTATCGCCAAGCCCTTGGCGGTCGCCATCGAATGCTCCCGGTGTTCCTATTATGTTCCTTGGAATTCGGAGTCAATCCCCAGCTAAAACGCCTGCGCGATCAGTGGGGTGAGCTGACGGGCGCCGAACACGCTCAGATGATGCTGATCGCGATAGAGCGGGATGCCGCGCAGCGCCACCTTGCAGGTGCCGGTCGCGCACAGAACCTGATGCGGATAGACGACTTTGACACCATAGGTCTTGTTCATTTGCGCAAAGGCGTAGAGCACGGAATGCTGGCGTTGAAGATAGGCGGACAATGACGGATCCGTTTGCGGATTTTCATCCGCCAACTTCATGCGTGCCAGAACGATGGGAACCGGCCAGCCGATCTCGGGCACCGAGCCGACAAGGATCACCTTCTTCCCCGCCTGCGTCAGCGTGCGCACGGTGCGCTCGAGCCCGCGAAGGAACACGGCGTTGGTGGTGGCCGTGGTCGTGCCGCGGCCCTGGTCGTCATAGATCAGGATCCGTCCGGGCGGCTCGTCGCCATAGGAGGTGCCGTCGGCATTCTTGGCCCAGCGCGCATCGAGGATCACCTCGGTGATGTCCGGCCCGGTTGCGATCTTGATCACCTCGTCGTTGAAGGCGCGGCATTTCCAGGCGTCGGGACGCGTCACGCCCAGAAGCGGCGCGCAGGAATCGGTGCCGGCGAACAGCCCGGCGCGGCCTTCGCGCAACGCCACCTCCTCCACCGCCGGCAATAGCGCATCGGCGTGGGAGTCGCCCCATAAGACGAAGCTGGGATGTTTCGCAGCCACGCTGCCGACGCGGCAGAGCCGGCCGGCGCGCACGTCGCGCGCGGTAAGCCCGAAACAGATGTCCATGCGCGGCTCGTGATCGCGCTCCTCGGCGAGGATCTGGCGGATGTCGGACGGGTAGCGCTGCGGCCAGCCATCGGTCGATGCGATCACCGCACCGCACACCGCCGCCGTCGCCATCACCGCTGCCGCGCCGCCGAACAACGCCTTCCAGTCCGGCTGGAAAGCGCGGTCGCGGAAAGGTCGTTCGATGAAGCGCCAGCACAGGAACGCGAGCACGAAAGAGGCGGCGATCAGTCCGGCCGTTTCGAGTCCTGTCGGTTCGCGGAACAGGACGTAGCGCGTGAACACATAAAGTGGCCAATGCCAGAGATAGAGCGAATAGGAGATGAGCCCGACAAAGACCAGCGGGCGCGCACTCAGCGCGTCGTTGACGGCGGTGCGCCCGCTACCGGCGTAGATGACCAGCGCCGCACCCAGGCATGGTGCGAATGCCGCCAGGCCTGGAAACGGCGTCGCGGGCGTCAGGGCGAAGACGCTCCAGCCGATCAGCGCCAACCCGATGGTCGCGATGGTTTCGCGCAGCGCGCGCAAACGGGGGACGCTGAAGCCGCCGATCGCGAGCACCGCGCCCAGCATCAGCTCCCACATGCGCGACGGCAGCAGATAGAACGCATCCGCCGGCGCATGCGCCACGGCCCAAAGGCTGAACCCGAACGACGCGGCCAGCAGGATCGCCACGATAACCAGCGTCCGGCGCTTCGATTTCGCGCCGGTCAAAAGCAGGATCGCGGGGAACAGCAGATAGAACTGTTCCTCCACCGCGATGGACCAAAGATGCAGCAGCGGCTTCAGCTCGGCGGCCGCATCGAAATAACCGGCTTCATGCCGGAACTCGAAATTGGAAGCGAAAAAAGCCGTGGCGAAGAGGCTCCTGGCGTAGAGCGCGAAATCGGCGGGGAAGAAAATGATCGCGGCGGCAACCGTGGCCGCTG
>DATNNS010000243.1:0-3820 GCA_035601715.1 Rhizomicrobium sp. | reverse complement strand
CCGGTATAGGTCACGAGCGCGACGACAAGACCGTTGCGGATCTGCGCGTCGAGCATGCGGTCGCCATGCAGCTCGCGCCAGCGCCAAGGCGCGATCTCCCGCCACGAGCGGGTCTGGCCCGTCGCATCGTTCGATCCCGACAGCGAGACCGTCGCGTCCGGATTGAGGCTGACGGTGCGCTCGTTGAACACATCCTCCGCGATCATGAAATTGGACCCGGCGCGGCGGCTGTTCTCATAGCTGCCCGCGATCGCTTGGCCATCCGCACGCGCGGTCTTGAGCGCGGGCGGCAAGGCTGGGAGCGGCGCGGGAAAATAGCGATCCATGAAGGCTTGGAACAGAAGGCGCGGCAAATCCAGATTGTCGCCTTCGCTGTTCTGCGCGACGAACAATCCAGTATGTGCATCGAGCACCAGATATAAACCGCTGTGGAACAGCACGGTGTCCCCCGTATGCGCCACGATCACATGCCCGTTGCGGTCGAGATGCCAGAAGCCCAGCCCCATGCCGGGTAGCGCGGGATCGGGACGCCAGGCCTGCGCATGCATCAGGATCGCGGTTTCGGGTTTGAGAATGCGGCTGCCGCCGAACGCACCGTTGTCGAGATGGGCGAGCATGAAGCGCGCGACATCCGCGCCGGAAGCGGAAAGCCCGCCGGCGGGTCGCTGCTCGACGAACTCGAAGGGCTGCGGCGTGCCAGAGGCGTTCACATAACCTTTCGACAGGCTGGCCGCGAGAGGCTGCGGCACCGGCTGCAGGAAGGTTGCATGGCGCATGCCCAGCGGCTGCAGGATGTGACGTGCGACATAATCCTCGAAGCGCTCATGCGAAACGCGCTGGACGATGTAGCCGGCCAGCGCCGCGCCGTAATTCGAATAGGCCGAGACTTCGCCCGGCGGATAGACTCTTTCCGGCACCCAGGATTTCAACAGATCGCCGAGCGCCGGCATCGCCCGGGCATCGGGCGCATAGGTGTTCTTGCTGGTCTCCTCGAAGCCCGAAGTGTGCGTCATCAGATCCCGCAACGTGATCGGCCTGGGCCAAGTGTCTGGAATTCTGAAATCGAGATAGGCGTTGACGTCGCGATCGAGATCGAGCCTGCCCAGCTCGACTTGCTGCATCACGGCGGTCCAGGTGAACAGCTTGGAGAGCGAGGCGAGACGAAAAAGGGTCGTCTGCGGATCGACCGGCCGCGCCGCCGCGACATCGGCATAGCCATAGCCTTTCTGGAACAGCACCTTGTCGTCTTTCACAACGACGATCGCCGCGCCCGCGACGCCGCCACGTTGGATTTCATGGGGCACCTGCGCGTCGAGCCAATCGTTCAGATCGCGCGCCGTCAGCGCGTGCGAACCGCTCGCGGGCGCAGCCGCTTGCGCGGACGATAGACTCAGCGCCGCCGCGAGCGCGGCGATTGCGAACCGTTTGATCGACACTTTGCAGCCCTTTCGCGGCGCAACGGCCCTTGTGGTATCAGATGATGGGACGACCGATAAGCTACCGTGTCATTACCGCGCCAGTGCCGGCTTGAGCGGTGCGTCGGCCACGACTTCGATGGCCTCGGGCGACGCGACTTCGATCTCCGGGCCGTCGAGCTGCTGCAGGAAGCCGCGCACGCGGATGGTCTTGCCTTGATAGGTGCGCGGGTCGACACCGACAGTCTCGAACGTCCTCATGTCGTCGGGGGCGATGCTGACGGTGAAATCGGTGCGCCAGTCGGGGCCGAAATCGAGATAGGCGCGGCCGTCCTTCATCGTCGCCGCCAGCACCTCGCCCTCGACGACCTGGAAGGTACCGGTATCGCGCGCGAGATCATATGGCGTGCGGATCGCATAGGCGGGCGATGCCCATAATCCGTTCTTCGCGGCGCGCGCGCCGGCTTCGGCGGCATAGAGCTCGTGCGCGCATTCGCGCCGGTCGGGCGCCAGCGACACGCGCGCGAGACCGCGCCGCAGCATCGCGACCTGCAGCCACGGATCGGTCTCGTCAGGCAGGAAGACCTGCGCGCGCACGCGGCCATAGCGATCCTCTTTCGGCGGCATGTCGGTCAGCGTGGCGCCGCGGCCATGGGTGAGCGTGGAAAGCTCGTTGAGCGCCTGGCTGGCGAGGAAATCCGGCCCGCGGTCTCTGGCACCCGCCGGCAACAGCAGCCCTTCGACATGCACCGCGCGGCCGTCGTCCAGTATCAGCGCCCCGTTCTTCTCCACGCGCACCACCTGCACGGACGCGGCCTCGACCGGACCGGCGCAAGCAGGCAGCGGCGCGGCGAAAGCAGGATGCACGGCGAAAACAACCGCGAGCGCCACCACGTAAAGCGAAATCCGCCTGTTCATGCCACCATTTCCCACGCCCGCCGCGGGCCTGTATGCATCAAAAGCCAAGCGCGCGCATTATCGCAGCGAGACCGTGCCGGCCGATCCGCCGCAAATCTCGCGCGAAGGTAAATGTCTCCACCGCCCTGTCCGTCGTCGCCCGCTAGTGGCGAATCACAATAGATACCCGCCAAAGATTGGCCTCAATCGCGACATTGATTAGGCTATCGGAAGGAGGCGGCGATGCATCGTCATTATTATGCGCTCAAGGCCATCGTGATCGCGGTCGCGCTCGGCGTCGCCGGGTTCGGCTATGCGTTCGGCTCGCGCGACATCGACCGCACCTATACCCGCACCCATTACAGCGCCGCCTCCACCTTCCAGGTCACCGCCGCCAAGGCCGGCTCAGCCGTCGGCCATGCCATCCTGCGCGTGGTGGAGTTCTTCCACGGCTAGCGCAGCGCCTTCAAACTGACGCCCTTCGGCGGCGGGATGTTGTCGGGCACGAAGAAGTCCGGCATCAGATCCATCGCTGGATCGACGCGGTAGCGGTCGAAATCGGTGACGCCGTTGGCCGCCAGGAACGTGTCGTCGATCAGGAAATTGCCGCTGAATTCGCGGGCCGGCTTCTCGAAGATCATGTGGGCGGCGTCCGACAGGATGTCTACGGTGCGGCAGTGTTTCATCCCTTCGTCGCCGGCCAGAGCGTTGCGGATCGCGGCGGTGGCGATGCCGGTGCGTGGCCACAGCGCGTTGAACGCGATGCCGTCGCTCTTGAACTCCGCCGCCATGCCGAGCACGCACAGGCTCATGCCGTATTTCGCCATCGAATAGGCGGTGTGGCCCGCGAACCATTTGGGCGCCATGTCGAGCGGCGGCGACAGCATCAGCACATGCGGATTGGCGGCGCGCTTGAGATGGGGGATGCAGGTGCGGCTGGTGAGATAGGTGCCGCGCGCGTTGATGGAATTCATCAGGTCGTAGCGCTTCATGTCGGTGGCGAGCACGCCGGTGAGCTGGATGGCGCTGGCGTTGTTGACGCAGATGTCGATGCCGCCGAACTTCGCGACCGTTTGATCGACGGCGCTCTGAACTTGTTCCTCAAAGCGGATGTCGCAGATGATCGGCAACGCCTTGCCGCCCGCGTCCTCGATTTCCTTCGCCGCGGTATAGATCGTGCCCGGCAGTTTCGGATTGGGCTCGGCGGTTTTGGCGGCGATGGCGATGTTGGCGCCGTCCTTTGCGGCGCGCAACGCGATCGCCAGACCGATGCCCCGCGACGCGCCGGTGATGAACAGGGTTTTGTTTTTCAGGGACATTTGCTCTCCTTTCACCCCCCGCTTGTGGGGAGGTGTTATATCCGCCCGTACCAATCCACCCCGCTCGCATCCGCCCTGCGCTCTACCTGTCCGCGTGCGCGCAGGCAATTCAGATGCGCCAGACTCTCGCCCGTCGCCATACCGAAATTGCCGCTGGTGATCTTGGCGCGAAACAGCGCGGGGAACGTA
>DATNNS010000242.1:0-4861 GCA_035601715.1 Rhizomicrobium sp. | reverse complement strand
GCCCAGCGCGCGCGACAGCCGCAGCACTTCGCCGCCCTGCCGGTCGCCATAAGCTTGCAGCGCCGTGCTGCCGCCGGCAGCATAGATCGCGGCGGCGCGCAGCAATTCGCGCAACTGCTTCGCCGCGCCGGCGTCGAAGCGCGCATAAACGCCGCCGGTGAGCCGGGCGACTTCCTGGAACGCCGCCGCCGCATTCGGCTCGTGGCCTTCGTGGAACATGAACGCCGGCACGCCGAGCAGCGCGAGCGCGCCGGCCTGCTTGGCGACTGCTTCCGGATTCTCCTCCAGGCAATCGCCGACATAGACCAGCGCGCCGACCTTGGTGCGCCGTGCCTCGTCGCAGGCATGGGCGAGCACGCGCTTGAGCTGGGTGAATCCGCTGCGCGTCTTCACGTCGCGCATGCGCGACGCCAGCGCCGACGGCGTCGTGGTCCATTCGCTCGCCTCGAACTCGCCGCGGCCGCGGAAATAGACGAGCTGCACGCCAAGCCCGCCGATCGATTGCGCGACCTCGAACATGTCGCTCTGGATCTCCACCGCGCTGTCCCAGGTCGGCTGCCGGCTCATGGTCGCGTCGATCGCGAAGATCAGCCGTCCCTTCACCTGCGACAGCGCGGGCGTTGCAGCCGCACGGCCGAGAAACGCCGTGATGTCGGAAGACGGAGATCGATTGCTGGGCAGGTTGGGCATTGCGGTACCTCGGTAGTGACTATCTAGGGGCTCACCCACCACAGTTCCAGTTTTTCAATTTAGCCCCATTTGTCATTCCCGGCGAGCGAAGCGCAGCGTAGCGAGGGAAGGGAACCCAGGCATTTACGCACCATCTGTGCGCGACCACCTGGGTCCCCTTCCCTCGCCGCGCAACCGCGCGGCTCGCCGGGGATGACAAGTGTATTGTTTTTAAACCGACCCCACCTTCGCCCCTACGCCCGGCAGATTCAGCGTCAGCAGCAGCTCCCGCACTTCCTGGCGCGCCGCGACATGGGACATCGACAGCGCGACGCCGAGCGCCGGCTGCGGCAGGTCGAGCATGGTCAGACCCATCGGAAACAATTCGCGGAAGATCACGCGCTCGCCGAAGCCCGGCGCGACGCGGAAGCCGATGCGTTCCGACAGCGTATCGAGCGCCGTGCCGATGCGCCGCTTGTTGCGCGCGTCCATCGAGGAGACGCGGTTGCGCATCACCACCCAGTCGAGCGCGGGCTTGCGCGCGAGCAGCCGCTTCTTGCGGCAATCCCAGACGAAATCGCTGTAGAGGCTCGGCGCCTTGATCTCATAGGTCGCCGGATCGATGCGTGCCAGCAGGTCGAAATCGACGAAGCTGTCGTTCATCGGCGTGACCAGTGTGTTGGCGCTCGCATGGCCGGCGCGCGACAGCGGCGTGTCGGCGCCCGGCGTGTCGATCACGACATAGTCGAACCGCGCCTCGGCGTCGGCCAGCAGATCGACCAGCTGCCTGGCCTCTTCCTCGGCCACTGCATCCAGCGACTTGGAGGCCGAGCGCGCGATGGTGAAAGCCTGCGGCATCGCGAGCGCGGCCTTGTTCTTCGCGCCCCAGTCGGCGCGGTTCTCGAGTTGGCGGGAAAAACTGCGCTGGCGGATGTCGAGATCGATCGCGGCGACGCGCTTGTCCATGCGCGCGAGCGCCACGGCGACATGCATCGCGGCGGTCGATTTGCCCGACCCGCCCTTCTCGTTGCCGAATACGATGACGTGCGCCCCCATGGCGCAACTCTACACTAAGTGCCGTCGAGCGCGCCGGAAAGCAGGCTGGCATTGCCTCCCGCGGCCGTCGTGTTGACGGTATAGGTGCGTTCGAGCGCGAATCGCGGGAGGTAATGCGGCCCGCCGGCCTTGGGTCCGGTGCCCGAAAGCCCCTCGCCGCCGAACGGCTGCACGCCCACCACCGCGCCGATCTGGTTGCGGTTCACATACATGTTGCCGACGGCGACGCGCGACCGCACAAAGCGCGCCGTCTCCTCGATTCGGCTGTGGATGCCGAGCGTGAGCCCGAAGCCGGTGGCGTTGATCGCGTCGCACACCTTGTCCAGCGCGTCGGCGGAATAGCGCACGACATGCAACACCGGACCGAACACCTCGCGCTTGAGCACATCGATGCCGGAGATCTCGAACACATGCGGCGGGAAGAACGTGCCGTTGGCAAGCTCCGGCCCAAGCGGCAGCTTGCGCAGGAGTTTCGCTTCGGCGGTCATCCTGTCGGCATGCGCCTGAAGGTTCTTGCGCGCCTCCTCGTCGATCACCGGACCGATGTCCGTATCGAGCCGCATCGGATCGCCGAGCGTGAGTTCGTCCATCGCGCCGAGGATCAATTCCAGCATCTTGGGCGCGACGTCGTCCTGCACGAACAGCACGCGGCAGGCCGAGCAGCGCTGACCCGCGCTGTCGAAGGCCGAAGCGAGCACGTCGCGGCAGACCTGCTCGGGGAGCGCCGTGGAATCCACGATCATCGCGTTCTGTCCGCCGGTCTCCGCGATCAGGGTAGCGATGGGGCCTTGCCGCGCCGCCAGCGCGCGGTTGATCGCGTTCGCCGCATCGGTCGAGCCGGTGAACGCGACGCCCGCGAGCCGCGCATCGCCGAACAGCGCATTGCCGATGCGCGGCCCGTCGCCGGGGAGCAGATGCAAAGCGTCCGTCGGTACGCCCGCCTGGTGCAGCAGCCGAACGGCAGCGGCCGCCATCAGCGGCGTCTGCTCGGCCGGCTTGGCGAGTACGGCGTTGCCCGCCGCCAGCGCGCCGGCGACCTGGCCGGTGAAGATCGCGAGCGGGAAATTCCACGGCGAGATGCAGGCGAAGACGCCGCGACCGTGCAGCGACAGTTCATTCTCTTCGCCGGTCGGCCCCGGCAGCTTGATCGCGTGCTCGAATTGCGCGCGCGCGCGGCCCGCATAGTAACGCAGGAAGTCCACGGCCTCGCGCACTTCGCCCAGCGCATTGGGCAACGTCTTGCCCGCCTCGCGCACCGCCAGCGCCATCAGTTGAGCGCGGTTCTCCTCGAACAGATCGGCGGCGCGCTCGAGAACCGCGGCGCGGGCATTGCCGCGCTGGTCGTTCCAACCCGGATAGGCGGCATGCGCGCGCGCCAGCGCGTCGGCTGCATCGGCGGCGCTCGCTTCGGTCACTTCGCCGACGACGCGCCTGTGATCCGATGGATCGCGCACCGCGGCGGATTTTCCGTTGCGCTCTTCACCCCCGATCAGCGGAGTGGCGCGCTGCGGCGATCGGAGGGACGCCTCCATCTGGGCCGCGATCGGCGCGGTCACGACCGGATCGGCCCAGATGAAGCCGCTTGAGTTCTTGCGGTCCGGCAGCAGGTCCACCGGCAGCGGAAGGCGCGGGTTGCGGCGCGGCTTGAGAGCAGCCAGCTGCTCCACCGGATCGGCGACGATGTCGTCTATCGGCGCCTCGTCGTCCGCGAGGCGATTGACGAAAGAGGTGTTGGCGCCGTTCTCCAGCAAGCGGCGCACCAGATAAGCCAGCAAGTCTTCATGCGAGCCGACCGGCGCATAGATGCGCGTACCGCCGCCATGGTGCATCTCGCGGTAGAGCGCATGCAGCTGCTCGCCCATGCCGTGCAAGCGCTGATATTCGAAATCCGTGCGGCTGCCCGCGAACGTCTGAATGGCGGCCAGCGTGTGGGCATTGTGCGTCGCGAATTGCGGATAGATCGCGTCGTTCTGCGCGAACAACGCGCGCGCCGCAGCGAGATAGGAGGTGTCCGTCGCCATCTTGCGCGTGAAGGTCGCGTAATCGACGAGACCCAGCTCCTGGGCCCGCTTGATCTCGGTATCCCAATAGGCGCCTTTGACGAGGCGCACCGGAATGCGCCGCTCCTGTCGCAGCGCCAGATCGCCCAGCCACGCCACCACCGGCAGCGCGCGCTTGGAATAGGCCTGCACCGCGAGCCCAAGCCCGTCCCAGCCGCGGAATTCCTCGCCCAGCGCCTCGAAAATATCGAGCATCAGGTCGAGGCGCTCGGCCTCCTCGGCATCAATGGTGAAAGCGAGGTTGGCGGCGCGCGCCTCGCCAGCAAGCCGCGCAAGCTGCGGCAGCAGTTCCGCCATCACCCTCTCGCGCTTGACCCATTCGTAACGCGGATGCAGCGCGGAGAGCTTCACCGAAATGCTCGGCCGCTCGAAGATCGAGCCGGCATCGTCCGGCTGCAGCTTCGCGATCATGTGCAGCGCGTCGCGATAGGCGGCGTAATAGCGCGCCGCGTCGTGCTTCGTGTAGGCCGCCTCGCCCAGCATGTCGAACGAGAACCGATAGCCCTTGGCGATGTATTCGCGCGCGTCCTTGAACGCCTCCTCGATGGTTCGGCCGAGCACGAACTGGCGCCCGAGGATGCGCATCGCATATGTCACGGCCTGGCGGATCACCGGTTCGCCCGAACGCGCCACCAGCCGCTTCCAGATGCCGTCGAAATCCCAGCGCGCGGTGTCGTCGAGCTTGACGATGCGCCCGGTCAGCATCAGCGCGAAGGTGGACGCGTTGACGAACAGCGAGTCCGATTTGCCCTTGTGGCGGGTCCAGTCGCCGCTGCCGATCTTGTCGCGGATCAGCCTGTCGGCCGTCGCGGCGTCGGGCACGCGCAGCAACGCCTCGGCCAGGCACATCAGCACGACGCCTTCCTGGCTGGAAAGCGCGTACTCCTGCATCAGCGCATCGACGCTGCCGTGTTCGCCGCGGGTGGCGCGGATGCGCATCACCAGATCGCGGGCGAGCGCCTCGGTGGCCGCGCGCTCGGCCGGCAAAAGGCGCGCCTTGGCGATCAGCCGTCCGGTGACGGCCTCCTCATCTTCGAGGAACGCGTCCGATATGGCCTGGCGCAGCGGGGTGGATT
>DATNNS010000241.1:0-15986 GCA_035601715.1 Rhizomicrobium sp. | reverse complement strand
ACGCGGTCTTCCGTCGCCGGGTGCGAGGCGAGCCAGCTCGGGCCGCAGCCGGATTTGCCGCACAGCTTGGCGTCGAGCCGCAGCAGCAGATGGGCGAGCGCGGCGGGGTCCTGGCCGTCGGCGCGCAACGTCGCGGCCGCGTCGTCGTCGGCCTGCTGTTCGTATTCGCGCGAATAGGACGACTGCACCAGTACGCCTGGCAGGATCGTCGCCATGTGGCCGATCTGCGAGACGTCGCCCGTCGCGAGCGCGATGGCGGCCGGCACCAGCGAGGCCTGGTAGATGCGCTGCAGGCCATGGCGGCGGTCGACATGCGACATCTCATGCGCCAGCACGCCTTCCAGCTCGGCGTCGGAGCGCAGCAGCGGGAACAACTGGTCCGTCACCACGATCTCGCCGTCCGGCAGCGCGAATGCGTTGGGCCCGACCAGCGGCGCGTCGCGGAAAACGAGGCGATAGGATTTCTGCTTGCCGAAGCGCGCGGCGCGGGCGAGCACGGCGCGCGCCCGCGCCTGGTGTGCCGCGTCAACCTTGGTCGGCCTGAGGAAGGTGCTGTCCAGCGTCTGCAAGGTGCGCTCGGACACCGTCGCGATGATGTTGGGCGGCGTCGCCTGCGCCAGCGCGAGCGCCGCTGCGGGGATGCCGTAGACCACGAAGCCGTAGGTCGCGCCGAGCGTCAGCAGCACCGACAGCGCCACCCAGCGCCACGAGCGTTCGAGCCGGTCGATCAGGCTGTTGCCGCGCCCGGTGCCACGCAGCATCTCGTCGGCCGCGTCGTTGTCGGCGGTCTCGAACAGCGCGCCGTCGGGCAGGCGGAAACGGCGCGGGATATTGCCCAGCCGCTTGGTGATGCGCGCCTGCCTGATAGGCACCTCGGCAAGCACCGCGCCGTCCGTCGCTTCGACGCGCAGCACGCGCTTGGCCGGGCGGCTGGCGCGCGCCGCGACGAAGCGGGCGGAACGCGGATAGAAGTAGCGGCCTTCGACCACGGCGCTCATAGCCCGATCCCCAGATCGAAGAAGCCCGCGACTTCCTCGCCCACCGCGCTGCGCGCGCGGCCGAGCGCGGAGGTGTATTCGTCGAGATCGGTCGCCGCGATCAGCGACAGACGCGTGGTCTCATAGCGCGTCTGGCGCACCATCGCCCAGGGATAGAACAGCCCCACGGTCAGCAGCATCAGCACCAGATTGCTGAACACGATCCACGACATCACCCAGGGTGACAGCCGCGAGCGCAATTCATGCTGCGTGTCGAACGTCGCCTTGTTGAGCGACAGGTTGAACACCATCGTGTCGATGAAGGTCGAGGCGGTGATGTAGATCGCGAGGTACAGCGGGACGATGGCGAATTCCAGATAGGGGCCGAACGGGTTGGTCTTGAAGCCCTTCAGCGCGACGGCGAGGCCGGCCGCGCCGCCGATCATCAGCGCGATGAGGCCGATGAAGATGCCGATGCCCGCCAGATAGATCAGGTAGATGCGCCCGGTGGAGAACTTCGTCTCGAACGGGCGGCCGCCATATTCGTGCTTGTTGACGAAGTAGTAGTCGCGCGCCTTGCGCGCGCGCGGCAGCAGCAGGAACAGCGAGCCGTAGCCCAGCAGCGGCCAGATCACATAGTTCACCAGCGCGCCGATATAGGTTCCGGTGAAATTGAAGCGGATGTTGCGGTAGCTGGTGTTGCGCGCGTTGAAGCGCAGGCTCGAATTGATCAGCCAGGGAATGGTGAAGCCGAAGGCGATATACCAGAGCCCCAGCGCCTGCGGCCAGACGCCAACGCTCACGCTGTAGGCCAGAAAGAACGCCAGCGCGATCGCCCGCCCGATCAGGATGCGCCACGGCGAGGGATCGTAGTCGAGCGCGTGGCCCGCGATATAGGTGTTGCCGTAGAGATAGCGCCGCGTGCGCACTTTCGCCCAGGCGCTGTAGATGCCGAAGGTGAGAAGCGTGAGCGCGAGGTTGAGGATCCAGATGCGGAAGAACTCTCCGCCCCGTCCGCGGAACTCGAAGTCGTGGCGCACCGGCGCCGCGACCGCTGTTTCCCCCTCGACCATCCCCCAAGCCCTTGCGAGCGCGCGTCATCCTGACAGGCCCGCAATGTTGCGGCCATCGCAATTGGCGTTAACGCCGCGGATCGTGCACCTGCGTTGCCCATTTGCCATTGGGCACACGTAACCAAAACCTGTCATCCCGGCCGAGCGGAGCGAGAGCCGGGACCCATCGGGACGATGTCGCGATGGGTCCCGGCTCGGCGCGATGCAAGAGCATCGCTTGACCGGGATGACAATTCTTATTGAGTGAAGACCTAATCCTGGTCGGGATTGAGGCGGGTCAGCAGGTCCTGGGCGTTGTGGGCAAGCTCCACGAGCTGCGACGGCATCTCCTCGCCGGATTTGCGCGCCCAGTCCACCAGCTCGCCCGCGAACTTCGCGAAAGCCGGCGCATTGGCGATCAGCCGCGCCTGCTTCTCGACCTTCTCCGGATCGAGATCGTATTCGGCGCCGGGCACGCGCCAGCCGCCCCATTCCGCCTCGCCGGTGATGACGATGGGATAGGTGCCGGGCACGGGATGGCGGGCGCAGTCTTCCGCCGGCTGCCATTTGTTGCGCGCGCGCACGACGCGCCAATGTTCGGGATTGGAGCTGACTTCTTCGGCGACGGGCTGTTCGGCCTGCAGTTCTTCGGCGGCGAACTCGCGGCCCAGGCCCAGCTCGTAATAGATGCGCAGCGGCTCATCGAGCCCCTTGGCCCAATGCGGAATGACGCGCTCGACCAGCGCCCATGTCCCCACGGGCTTAACGTAGACGCGCTGGTTCTTGTGAAACTGTGCCTTGGCCATGTGGGCCCATCCCGTGATTCCGCGCCAATCTAAGCTTTGGGCTTTAAGCGAGAGTTAAGGCGCGGCGGCGAGGGCATTGCCCAGCCCCGGAAAAGCGTCTTTTTTGACCTTCCCACAAGGGACGGCGATTGACGCGACGTAAGGCTGGACTGTTCCCCGGACCGCTCTAAGCTTCCGTTAACCGATAAAAACATTGGGGTTGAAACGGCCATGAATTTCGACTTTTCCGACGACCAGAAAATGCTGCGCGACCAGGCGCGGAAATTCCTCGCCGAGAAATGCACGACCAAGACCGTGCGCAAGGTGTTCGAGAGCGAGGCCGGGCTCGACCGCGCGCTGTGGAAGCAGATCGCCGAGATGGGATGGCACGGCACGGCGATCCCCGAAGAATTCGGCGGGCTGGGGCTCGGCTATCTCGAGCTCTGCGTGATCGCCGAGGAACTGGGCCGCGCCTTGGCGCCGGTGCCGTTCTCCTCGACGATCTATCTGTTCGCCGAGGCGATCTTGGCGGCGGGCAGCGACGAGCAGAAGAAGAGATATCTGCCGAAGATCGCGGCCGGCGAATTGATCGGGACGTTCGCGCGCGCCGAAGGGCCGGGCGCGGTGACGCCCAAGTCGATCCGCGCGACCTTCAAGGGCGGCAAGCTCACGGGCAAGAAGATCGCGGTGGTCGACGGCGCCGATGCCGATTTCGCCGTCGTGCTCGCGCGCTCCGGCGACGAGGCGGGTGAACGCGGTGTTGCGCTCGCGCTGGTCGATCTCAAAGCCGCCGGCGTCACGCGCCGCGCCGAGGATTCCATCGATCCGTCGCGCAAGCACGCGGAGATCACATTCGATAACGCGAGCGCCGAAGCGCTGGGCAAGGCGGGCGAGGGCTGGAGCGTGGCCTCGCGCGTGCTCGACCGCGCCGCGATCATGACGGCGTTCGAACAGGTCGGCGGCGCCGACATCTGCCTTGCGATGGCGAAGGACTATGCGATGCAGCGCTACGCTTTCGGCCGCCAGATCGGCTCCTACCAGGCGATCAAGCACAAGCTCGCGGACATGTATGTCAACAACGAGCTGGCGCGCTCCAATTCCTATTACGGCGCCTGGGCGCTCTCGACCAACGCCCGCGAACTGCCGCTCGCCGCCGCCGCCGCGCGCGTTTCCGCCACCCAGGCGTTCGACTATGCGTCGAAGGAGAACACCCAGACCCATGGCGGCATCGGTTTCACCTGGGAAGTCGATTGCCACCTGTTCTACAAGCGCTCGCGCGAGCTCGGCCTCAGCCTCGGCCCGCAGCGCGCCTGGAAGGACAAGCTCGTCACCCAACTCGAACTGAGCAACGCGTAACGGCGATGGAATTCGTGTTCGAAAAACTGCGCGAGGGAAAATACGACCGGCTGCGCGTCGTCCGCGACGGCCGTGTCGAGGAGATCGCCTGTCCCAAGATCGGCGGTATCCCGCACGACATGGTGCATTTCGCGGTCGAGAACGTGATGGCCAAGCGCGGCTTCCTCCGCCGCGTCGCCGGTGGCGAGGCGCTCGCCTTCCGCATGGCGCCCGACATCGAGTCCGACCAGATGGAGCGGCTGGTCGAAGTGATGCAGGCCGACGCGAATGGCGGCTATCCGCCGGCCTCCGACATGATCGACATGTATCGCGTGACCTGCGACGCGCGCGGCGTTGCGCCCTATCCCCTGACGGAAGACGACATCACAGCCCTGCGCGCCGAGATGGCGCGGCTGGCGGACCTCTGGACTGCGACAGCGCCCGGCCGCGCGCTCACATTGCGCTTCGGCGCCAACTGAATCGACGCCAACCGAATTGACGGGAGAGAACCATGGATTTCAACGACACGGCCGAAGAAGCGGCCTTCCGCAGCGAAGCGAACAAATGGCTCGCGGCCAACGCGAAACCGCGCGGCAAGCGCGACGCCAAGGACGAGATGAGCGAGATGGAGAACGGCGCCGCCGGCCAGATGGCGGCCTCCAAGGCCTGGCAGAAGAAGAAGGCCGAAGCCGGCTACGCCCGCATCACCTGGCCCAAGGGCCAGGGCGGCATGGGCGGCACGCCGATGCAGTCGATCATCTTCAGCCAGGAAGAAGCCAAGTATGACGTGGCCAACGGCGCGCCGTTCGCAATCGGCCTTGGCATGTGCATCCCCACGCTGATGGCTTACGGCAGCGCCGAAGCGAAGAAGCGCTATGTCGTGCCGGCGGTGCAGGGCGACGAGATCTGGTGCCAGCTGTTCTCCGAGCCGGCGGGCGGCTCCGATGTCGCGGGCCTCAAGACCCGCGCCGAGAAGCAGGGCGACGAATGGGTGATCAACGGCCAGAAGATCTGGACCACCGGCGCGCAATTCTCCGACTACGGGATTCTTCTCACGCGCACGGACCCCAACGCCGCCAAGCACAAGGGCCTGACGATGTTCTACATCGATATGCACGATCCGGCGGTGGAGGTGCGCCCGATCAAGCAGGCGTCTGGCGGCTCGGGCTTCAACGAAGTGTTCTTCACCGATCTGCGCGTCAAGGATTCCCAGCGGCTGGGCGAAGTCGGCCAGGGCTGGCAGGTGGCGCTGACCACGCTCATGCATGAGCGCCTCGCCGTCGGCGGCGGCACCGGCAGCGGCCTCGACGTGAAGGAGCTGATGGGCCTCGCCCGCACGCTCGAGCTGGAAGACGGCCCCGCGATCAAGAACGCCAGCGTGCGCGAGCGCATCGCCGACTGGTATGTGCGCTCGGCCGGATTGAAATACACCACCTACCGCACGATGACCGCGCTGTCGCAGGGCAAGCAGCCGGGGCCGGAAGCGTCCATCGCCAAGATCGTGGTGGCGAGCAAGCTGCAGGACCTGTCGGCCTTCGCGATGGAGCTCGAAGGCGAAGCCGGCGCGCTCAAGGGCGAGGACGCGCCGCTGCACGGCGCGTTCCAGATGGGCTGGATGTCCTCGCCGGGCCTGCGCATCGCCGGCGGCACGGATGAAATCCTGCGCAACATCATCGCCGAGCGCGTCCTTGGACTGCCGCAGGACGTCCGCGTCGACAAGGACGTGCCGTTCAACAAGGTGCCGAGCGGGCGCTGAACACAAGGGGGAAATCATGCTTGGCTATACGACGATCGGCAGCAACGATTTCGAGAAGTCGAAAGCGTTCTACGACGCGCTGCTCGCCGAACTGGGCGGCAAGCGCGTTTTCGCCAACGAACGCATCCAGTTCTATGGCAGCGGCCAGGGCGGCATGCTCGCGGTATGCAAGCCCTATGACGAGAAGGGCGCGACACCCGGCAACGGCACGATGATCGCACTGTCGGCGGCGTCGAAGGAAATCGTCGACAAGGCGTATGCCAAGGCGCTGTCGCTCGGTGCCACCGACGAAGGCGCGCCCGGCCAGCGCCTGCCGACATTCTACGGCGCCTATTTCCGCGACGCCGACGGCAACAAGGTCTGCATCTTCAAGATGGGCTGAGGTGCGGGCTCGATTGGCTTGAACCGAAGAAGATCTGTCATCCCGGCCAAGCGGCGCGTTTGCGCCGCGCCGAGCCGGGACCCATTGAGCCGCTGGCGCGATGGGTCCCGGGTCTCGCTTCGCTCGCCCGGGATGACACTTTTTTGCTCAAAAAATCTTGAAAATATCGCCGCGCAATTGAATACGGCGTCAACCGGTCCGCTTCTTCCATGTCTTCCAGTCGGCGACCGTCGCGTCCGCCATCGCGCGGGCGTCGTCGTAGAGCCACGAGTCCTTGCGCGCGGCGAGGTCCTTGCGGATGCGCGGCAGCGCGGCGCGGCCGCCGCGGTGGATGTTGGCAGTCTCCTCGCCCATCGCCTTGAGCACGTGGCGCAGTGCCTTGGCGCTGCCGATGTCGGCCAGCGCCATGCTCTCGCAATGCGGCGCCAGCCGGCGGATCAGCCAGTCGTTCTGCACCCAGATGAACGGGTCGGGCATGCGCACCGCGTCGGCGAGGATCGCGCGGTAGTTGCCCGCCAGCGCCTTCGTGCTTCCCGCCCAGGCATAGGCGGACGGCACCCGCCGCTTGGCCTCGCGTCCGATCAGGCCGCCGCCCTCGTCGCCATAAGCGGCATAGCGCGGCAAGCCGAGACTCCCGATGCCGGCGACGCGCGCGACGTAACGAACGTGCCGGATGTGCCGGGGCAGATGATCGCGCAGCAGCGTCTCGGCCTTGCGCGGCGGCCGCACGTGTTTTTCCGAGGCGAGCTTGTCCCAGTACTTCTCCGGCGAGCGCTCGTCGCTGGTCGCGATGGCGCGCAGCTGGTGATGCGATTCCTCCAGCACGAACGGTTCGCCGTCGTCCTTCGTCATCGCCTTGGCATAGCCGGCCAGCACCGCGGTGCAGGCCTTCTTGCCGTCGACGTCGAGCCGCGCCTCCGCGATCGCGATCAGGATGCTGGTGGCCAGCCGCACCAGATCGTTGGTGTAGGGCGCGGGATGGGCCTCGTCGAAATCGTTGACGCCCCAGATCAGCCGCGCTTCGGCATCGCGCCAGGTGCCGAAATTCTCGACATGCAGGTCGCCGACCGACAGCACATGCGGCGCGCCGTCCGATTTCGGGCATAGCGCGGGCCACAGCTCGATCCAGCGATAGAACGTCGCGCGCAGGAATTGGAATGCGCTATCGCGCATGATCGCGTGCTTGCGCGTGAGCTCGGGCTTGACGACGTCGACCTTCGCGCTCAGCCAGGCCTCGTAGCTTCGCGTCGCCTCGACGATGTCCATGATTTTCCCCTTGTGCGCGGCGGCGCAACCGGTGCGATAATGGCGCCGGCGCCCAAGGAAAGCGAATGACAAATCCGTCGTCTCCCTGCATCAAGGTCTGCGTGATGGACGCGGCCTCCGGCCTGTGCCGCGGCTGCGGCCGGACGCTCGACGAGATCGCGCGCTGGGGCGGCCTGCAGGAGGCCGAGCGGATTTCGATCATGGCGGTGTTGCCGCAGCGGCTCGGCGCCCTCGACAAGGAGAAAGCACAATGAAGGATTTCAGCGGCAAATACGCGGTCATCACCGGCGGCGGCACCGGCATGGGCCGCGAGCTCGCGATCCAGCTCGTCGCCGAGGGCTGCAACGTCGCGATGTGCGACGTCTCGGCCGAGAACATGGCCAAGACGAAAGAGCTGTGCGTGAAGGAGGCGCCGCAGGGCACGCGGGTGGCGATTTACGTCGCCGATGTCTCGATCGAAGATCAGATGAACGCCTGGGCCGACTCCGTGCGGGGCGCGTTCGACACCGATCACATCCATCTGCTGATCAACAACGCCGGCATCGGCGGCGGCGGAAGCATCGTGGCCGGCGACCGCGCGCAATGGGAGAAGACGTTCAACGTCTGCTGGGGCGGCGTCTATCACGGCGTGCGCGCGTTCCTGCCGCTGCTGATGAAGGCCGCCGAGGGCCACATCGTCAACACCAGCAGCGTCAACGGTTTCTGGGCCTCGATCGGGCCGGGCCGGCCGCACACCGCCTATGCCGCCGCGAAATTCGCCGTCAAGGGATTCACCGAAGCGCTGATCACCGATCTGGCGGTGAACGCGCCGCACATCAAATGCTCGGTCGTGATGCCCGGCCATATCGGCACCGAGATCGTGCACAATTCGCGCGCCATCCTGAGCGGCGGCGCCGTCGATGTGAGCGCGGTGCGCAAGGCGCTGTCGGCGCAGGGCACGGACCTTTCGGCGCTGAGCGACGCGCAGGTGCGCCAGATGATCGACGCCCAGGCCAACGCCTTCCGCGACAACGCGCCGACCAGCGCGTCGCAAGCCGCCAAGATCATCCTCGATGGTGTGAAGGCCGAGAAATGGCGCATCCTGGTCGGCAAGGACGCCGAGTTTCTCGACAAGCAGGTCCGCGCCGCGCCGGAAGACGCTTATACGCCGGCGTTCTACGAGACGCTCGTCAAGGGCACGGAATGGCGGGTTTGAAGCGGATGTTTCCTCCCCCGCAACGGCGGGGGAGGAAAGAACGTCGTTAACCCACTTCGCTGAGATCGTTCCGCCTCAAGGGATCGGCATCGAGCAGCTTGCCGCGCATCGCGCCGAGCCAGTCGAGCCCTTCGCGCAGCCGCACATTCTCGCCGACGACGAGGATCGCCGGTGCGTCGCTCTCTTTCGCGCGCACGCCGAGTTCACCCAATGTCGTCACGCGAACTGCTTGCTTGCCCGACGTCGCGTCGCTGACGATGGCGGCGGGTTCACCCGCGTCGCGTCCCGCCGCGATCAGCTTGGCCGCGATCTCGTCGGCATGCGCCAGCGCCATGTAGAGCACGATGGTGGGCGAGCCTTTGGCCACCGCGCTCCAGTCGAGCGCGGGAATGCCGCCGCCGGTGCCGTGACCCGTCACGAAGGTGACGGCGTGATTGGTGTCGCGATGGGTGACGGGAATGCCGGCGTAAGCGAGCCCGCCGATGCCCGCGGTGACGCCCGGCACGATGCGGAACGGGATGCTCGCGCGCGCCAGCGCCAGCGCTTCCTCCGCGCCGCGCCCGAACACGAACGGATCGCCGCCTTTCAGCCGCAGCACGCGCTTGCCCTTGCGCGCGAGCGAGACCAGCAGGCGCGAGATGTCGGGCTGCTTGGCGCTTGGCCTTCCGCGGCGCTTGCCGGCGAAAACGATTTCCGCGGTGGGGCTCGCGAGTTTCAACAGCGCATCGTTGACCAGCGCGTCGTAGAGAATGACGTCGGCCTGCGCGATGGCATGCAATCCGAGCACCGTGATCAGCCCCGCATCGCCCGGCCCCGCGCCCGCCAGCCACACCCAGCCGCCCTCGAACGCGGGCAACGCCAACGCCTCGGCCAGCCGCGCGGTCGCGGCGCGTTCGGCGGAATT
The DNA here is from genome assembly GCA_035601715.1 of Rhizomicrobium sp. Lineage (GTDB taxonomy): Bacteria > Pseudomonadota > Alphaproteobacteria > Micropepsales > Micropepsaceae > Rhizomicrobium. The sequence goes on along the minus strand of DATNNS010000241.1, from coordinate 6,334 downwards.
GAGCGAGGTGACCATTTCACATCCCAATGTCAGTAATTCACATCGTATCACATAAGATGGTGGGAGAAACGAGTTCCGCAAGGCGGTGGCGGCGGCTAATATCGCGCGGGCTCAAGGGGGAAACATCATGCGGTTTCACAGGATTATCGCGGCACTGCCGGCTTTGGTTCTTCTGGGCATCGCCGCCCACGCCGCCGATGCATGGACAACCTTCAACGATCCGGACCGGGCCTTCAGCGTACAGGTACCCAGCGCGCCGACGGTCGCTCACGACTCCATCACCAACACGGACGGCCAGAAAGTGCCGATGCTCGAATACACAATCGACCGCGGAACCAGTGCGATGATCGTGATCATTTCCGATCTCACGGCCTATCCCGACGCCGACCATGACAAGGTGATGCAGGGCGCGATCAATGGCGCCAAGAGCTCGGCCACGCAAACCCTGTCCGACCAGGCGACCGAACTGGACAGCCAGCAGGGACGCGCCGTCGAGATCGTCGACAAGGACGGGAACCACATCACCGACTGGATTTTCTTCGTCAGAGGCCGGCTCTACCAGGTCATGCACGTCTTGCCGTCCACGCCGGCGCCCGCCGAAACTGCGATGGTGAAGCGGTTCCAGGACAGTTTCCACTTCGCCAGGTAGGGTCTCGCCAAGACTGCGCCTTCTGTGGAGGTTCCATGGCCATGGCCGACGAATACAAAGGCGCGCAGGTCACCGTCGTCAACGACGGCAAGCGCTGCATCCATTCGCGCTATTGCGTGCTCAATCTGAATTCGGTGTTCCTGCCCAATGTCGACGGGCCGTGGATCAAGCCGGACGCGGCCCCGCGCGAGACGGTGATCGCGGTGGTGGAGAAATGCCCGTCGGGCGCGCTGCGCTATGAGCCGGTCGGCGATGGCGCCCGCGAGCAGCCGCCCACGGTCAACACCGCGCGGCTGTGGGAGAACGGGCCGCTCGCATTCCACGCCGCGCTCGACGTCGGCGGCGATGCGTCGAACTTCCGCGCCACGCTGTGCCGCTGCGGGCTGTCGAAGAACAAGCCTTATTGCGATCATTCCCACGTCGAAGGGAAATTTGTGGCGACCGGCGAGCCCGCGACACGTGCCTCCGACGCGCTCGCTGTGCGCAATGGGCCGCTGAACGTCACGCCGACAAAGGACGGCCCGCTGATGGTCGAAGGCGCGCTGGAGATCTGCACCGCGAGCGGCCGCACGCTGTCGCGCGAGACCAAAGCATGGCTCTGCCGCTGCGGCCATTCGCAGGACAAGCCCTATTGCGACGGCAGCCACAAGGCGGCGGGGTTTGTGGGCTAGGACAGCGCGTCCCACAGCATGCGCCCCGCCGTGATAGCGATGAAGGCGGCGAACAGGATGCGCAGGCGTTTCTTGTCCGTCGAATGCGCGAAATGCGCGCCGACGGGCGCCATGACATAGGATATCGGCGCGATCAGGATGAAGCCGAGCAGATTCACATAGCCGAGCGAATACGGCGGCAGGCCATGCGCGTGCCAGCCGGCGGCGATCGCGCCGAGCGTTCCGGGAATCGAGATGATGACGCCGAAGGCCGACGCGGTGCCGACCGCGCGGTGGATCGGCACGCCGCACAACGTCATCGCCGGCACGCCGACCGTGCCGCCGCCGATGCCCATCATGGTGGAAACGCCGCCGATGAAGGCGGGCAGGGCGAGGCCCGCCGCGCCGCCCGGCAGGCGATCCGCCAGCCGCCGCTCTTCGCCGCCGAACGCCAGATGCAGCGCCACCGGCATTGCGACGCAGGCGAAGGCCAGCGACAGCGCGCGGCCGCTCGCGAGCCCCGCGAGCGCGCTGCCGATCAGCACCCCCACGACCATCGGCGCGGCCCAGCGGCGCAGCAAGTCCCAGTCGACCGCGCCTTTCCTGTTGTGCGCGCTAACGGAGGAGAACGAAGTCGGGATGATGGTGGCGAGCGAAGTGCCGACCGCGATGTGCATGCGCACGCTCTCGTCGACGCCGAGCAGCGACAGCACATGGTAGAGGATCGGCACCACCACGATGCCGCCGCCGACGCCGAGCAGCCCCGCGACGAGGCCACCCACCGCGCCGGCGATGACAAGGCCGAGCGCCAGCGTGCCGAGCTCGCCATTGTTCGCGAAGGCCTCCATCATGCCGCCGCGCGCTCTGGCATCATCTGCATCAGCGCCGCGTCGAGCGTGGCCAGGTTGGCGCCGGGCCGCGTCGCATGCTCGCTCAGATGGCGGCGGAACGCGCGCGCGCCCGGCCGGCCGTTGAACAGCCCCAGCATATGCCGCGTCATCGCATGCAGCGGAACGCCCTGCGCCAGCTGTTCGGCGACATAAGCGCGCCAGATCGCGAGCGCGTCCTCGATTTCGACTGGCTCGCCGCCGAAGAATCGCGCATCGACATCGGCGAGCAGGGCAGGCGACTGGTATGCCGCACGTCCCATCATCACGCCGTCGACATGGGCGAGATGCCGCTCGGCCTCATCGAGCGTGTCGATGCCGCCATTGAGCACGATGGCGAGCGCGGGATTTTCCTGCTTCACGCGATAGACAAGGTCGTAATCGAGTGGCGGCACGTCGCGGTTCTCTTTCGGCGACAAGCCCGCGAGCCAGGCCTTGCGCGCATGCACGATGAAGGTTTGCACGCCGGCCCCGGCGCAGGCCGCGATCATCGCGCGCAGCGAATGCTCGGCATCCTGATCGTCCACCCCGAGCCGGCATTTCACCGTTACGGGAACCGGCGCCGCTGCGCGCATCGCGCCGACGCAATCGGCCACCAGCGCCGGCTCGCGCATCAGGCAGGCGCCGAAGCGTCCCGACTGCACCCGGTCGGACGGGCAGCCGACATTCAGATTGATCTCGTCATAGCCGAAATCCGCACCGATCCGCGCCGCCTCGGCCAGGCGCGCCGGATCGGAGCCGCCCAGTTGCAGCGCCACCGGGGGCTCGCGCGCATCGAATCCGATCAGCCGCTCCCGATCGCCGCGGATCACCGCCTCCGCCGTCACCATCTCCGTATAAACCAGCGCCCGCGCGCTGAGCGCACGGTGCAGCACCCGGCAATGTCGGTCCGTCCACTCCATCATGGGAGCGATGCAGAAGCGGTGGTTTGCGCGTTTCATCCGCTCTCTCAGCTTGCCAAATCTTTGAGGCGGAACAGCTCGCGTGTTTCGCCGAGGCCCTTGAGCGCGTGCATTCCAGCCGATTCGAATGCGAGATCGGATCCCGCCAGCAGGAACTTCGTGGTGGCCGAGATGAGCACTTCACCGGCCTGCGCGGCGCCAGCGACGCGCGCGGTTTCGTGAACGGCGAGGCCGCGCACATTGTTGCCCAGAAATTCCACCTCGCCGGTGTGAACGCCGGCGCGAATTGCAATTCCGAGGCGGGCAACGGAAGAAACAATCGCCTGTGCGCAGCGAACGGCGCGCGCCGGACCGTCGAACACGGCGAGAAATCCGTCCCCGGTCGTTTGAATCTCGCGCCCCCGGAAGCGGTTGATCTCGATACGCGTCTGATGGTTATGGTCCATCAGGAGCTCGCGCCAGGCGGCGTCGCCCAGCCGCTTCAGATGCGAGGTCGAATCGACGATGTCGGTGACCAGCATCGCGGCGAGCACGCGCTCGCCGTCGGCGGGAGCCGCGAAGATGCGCGCGCCGGCGAATTCGATGGCTTCGTATGTTTCGTCGCCGCCGACCCAGGCATCGTGACCGGGCGGAATGTCGTAGACGTCGCCGGCTACGTATTCGAACGTCTCGCCGGCGTCGGTCTGCAGATGCAGCATTCCCTTCAGCACGACGCCGACGTGATGCACCTGGCAGGTGCGCGTGCCGGCGATGGGGGCGACGTCACGCGACCAGCGCCAGCCCGGCTCCAGCACGAACCGCCCGATCGTCGTCTCGTGATGGGTCACCATCTCGATCTGGCCGTTCGGAAAGCGCCGGATTTCGTGCGGTTCGCGAAAGTTCTTCGACTGCGGACGCGGCATGAACTCTACCTTGCATGGCTCTGACGCGAGAGCGTAACGGGCCTCAGCCGGCGACTCAAACAGCGCGGTTTTACGCGATTGTATCAGGTCCGGCCGGACGAAAGCCCGGGCCGCCGAGTGCGCGCGCAAGCCGCGGCTTTTGCGCTATAGTGGCCGGGCGAGGGGGACCGCATCATGACGGATTTCGCCAACGACGATCTGGCTCTGGCCGTCGGCCATCATCTTCTGATTTTCGCGCTGGCCGGCGTGCTCGCCTTCGAGATCGGCGTCGTCCGGCAAGGGATGACCGGCCGCGACGTCCGCCGCGTCGGGCGGGTCGATATCTGGTACGGCGTCCTCGCCGCGGCGATCCTCGCGGTCGGCTTCTCGCGCGCGATCTTCTTCGCCAAGGGCTGGGCCTATTATTCCGTCAATCTGTTCTTCTGGGCGAAGATCGGCACCTTCGCGCTGGTCGGCCTTCTGTCGATCATGCCCACCATCGCGATCATCCGCTGGCGCCGCGCGCTGGCGGCCGACGGCGCGTTCCTGCCGTCCGCCGATGAGATCGGCAAAGTCAGGCGCTATCTGTGGGCCGAGGCGCTGCTGTTCGCGCTGATCCCCGCCTTCGCCGCCGCGATGGCGCGCGGCTACGGCATGCTGCGCTGACTATTTCGGCGCCACCCGCCAGACGATATTGCCGACATCGTCCGCCACCAAGAGCGCGCCCGTCTTGTCGACGGTCACGCCGACCGGGCGGCCATAGGCGACGCCGGTCTTCTTGTCGGGCAGGAAGCCGGTGAGGAAATCCTCCGGCGGCCCGCTCGGCTTGCCGTCGGCGAACGGCACATAGACAACCTTGTAGCCGGTCATTTCGGCGCGGTTCCACGAACCATGCTGGCCGATGAACACGCCGCCCTGGTAATGCGACGGGAACGCGCTCGCGGCATAGAAGGTGAGGCCGAGCGAGGCGGTGTGCGCGCCCAGCGCATAATCCGGCGCGATCGCTTTCGCCACCATCGCGGGGTTTTGCGGCTGCACGCGTTCGTCGACATGCTGGCCCCAATAAGACCACGGCCAGCCATAGAACGCGCCGGGCTTCACGCCGGTCATGTAGTCCGGCACCAGATCGTCGCCCAGCTGGTCGCGCTCGTTGACCGCGACCCACAGCACATGCGTCTTCGGCTCCCAGCCCATGCCGTTGGGATTGCGCAAGCCGCTCGCATAGATGCGCTCGCCGGTGCCGTCCGGGTTGATCTCCAGGATATCGGCGCGGCGCTTTTCGCTGGCGATGCCGTTCTCGGCGATGTTGGTGCCGGAACCAACGGTGACGTAGATCTTCTTGCCGTCCTCGCTGGCGATCAGGTTGCGCGTCCAGTGATGGCCGACGGGAATGGAGAGAATCTTCTGCCCCGGCCCGGTGATGGACGTCTCGCCGTCCTTGTAGGGAAAGCGCAGCACGCCGTCGGTGTCGGCGACGTAGAAAGAGCCGTTCAGCAGCAGCATGCCGAACGGCATGTTGAGGCCCTTGAGGAACACGGTGCGCACATCCGGCTTGCCGTCACCATTGGTGTCGCGCAGCAACGTGATCTCGTTGGCGCTGGACGGCGCGGAGCCGTTTTTGATGTCCATATAATGCTCGACCGCGTTCTCGAGCGAATTGACCGGCGGCAATTCGGGCGCGGCCTCCGCCACCAGCACGTCGCCGTTCGGCAGCACATAGACCCAGCGCGGATGCTGCAGATTGCTCGCATAGCGCGTGACGGTGAAGCCGGCTGGCGCCTGTGGCGCGGCATCGGCCGGCCACGGCGCCGTCGAATTGACGTTCATGGTCGGGATGCTTTGCGGTGCGGGCGCGGGTAAGGCCGGCTTGGCGCCGAAGTTCGATTTTGGCGGCGGATGGCCCTGGTCGCAGGCGCCGAGCGCCAGCGTCGCGGCCAGAATGGCATAGCGGATTTTCATGACGCTCTCCCCGGCGCTCAGGCGCCCGTGCGGTCCTTGAAGAATTGTATCACGCGTTCCTCGGCCAATTTTGTCGGCTCGCCGGGCGCATCTTTCAGATTGATCGTCAGCACCGAATGCGCGCCGCGGCCCGGGCCGGGCTTGGCGTCCTTCGGATCGAGCTCGATGGCCTCGAAGCGGTTGCCGAATTCGCGCTTGTACATGTCGAAGCGCTCATCGGGCACGAACGGATCTTCGAAGAAGCGCAGCCCGATCATCGTCAGGTCTTCCTTCTCGAAGCGATCCTTGGCGCATTTGATCTCGGCGGGCGAAGCGTCGGTCATGGTCTTCTTGTTCTTGCCGAAGATCGGATTGGACGGCTGCGACAGGACGGGCGCGACGACCGACGGTTCCGTCATCATCGCCA
>DATNNS010000240.1:0-3273 GCA_035601715.1 Rhizomicrobium sp. | reverse complement strand
TGGGATCGCGGTCGCGCAGGCGCTGGGCGAGCTGCACGGCGAATGCCGTCGACCATGGCGTCTGGTCCAAGCTCTTGAGCACGGTGGCGGTGGGCTCGGCGGCGCGCGCTTCGGTGCCGAGAATGCGGTCGGCCAGCGCATCGGCCTGACGGCTGGCATCCAGCCGCGCGACGATTGCCTCAGCCAGCCGTCGCAGATTCTCCACCAGCGTGATGCGCAGCGTGATCGCGATCGCCCAAAGTTCGCCGATATCGAGCGGCTGGACGCGCTGATAGGCCACTACCAGCCGCGTCAGCTTCTGCACGTCGAACGCGCTGTCGGTATGGGCGACAAGCGCCCAGGCGACGCCGAAAACGCGCGGATAGCCCGCGAGCGGGCCGTCGGCAAGCTTGGGCAGCCTGCGGTAGAAGCCGGACGGCAGGTCGTCCTTGATCTCGCGGATCTGCTCGTCGACAACATGGAAATTGTCGAGCAGCCATTCGGCCGCCGGCGTAATTGGCTGGCGCGCGCGCGTTGCCTCGACGATGGCGCGATAGGCGGCGATCAGGACTTTCGTATTGTCGTAAAGCCGCGGCGCGAGCAGCCGGCCGCGCCCGCTGCCGGGGACGACACGCTGTGCGAGCGCGAGGCTTTCGGCATGCTGCTCAAGCCGCTCGACGCTAAAGAGCTCCGCACGGATTGGCTCCTCGGATGAGAAGGTCGCCGTCCGGCGCGCGAACTCTGCAGGATTGGAGTAATTCAACGTCGTACGCCCCGGCCTGAATCAACCGCCACGCATCGCAAAAGCGGCCGCGGACTCGCGACCTGCGTCGGCGGATGAGGCGTCGCGGAAATGACTATCGCGGGAACGCGTAAGAATCGCAAAAGTTCCCGATTCGCCCGGCTGAGCGCGCCAACCGGCCGTGGATTGCCGAAGCGTAATGCCGCGCGGGCGGGCGATGCCGCCCGCGCGGAGTATGACAGTTATCCGACGGTGAAGTTGCCGGCGTCCAGTGTGTTCAAGTGCTGACCGTTGGTGAGCTGGATCACAAGATCCTGGTTTGTCTGATAGCCGGCGGTGCCGTTCTCATCGACGACCAGAAATGTGTCTCCCGCGTAGGTGCCGCTGCTCGCGGTGAACAGGACCGCGTCGTGGGCGTGGAGCTCCGTCGCGCCAAGATCGTGCCTGAGGTCGGTATCGAACGTGGACTGCGACAGCGAACCGGACGTCACCGCCGGATCGACCGCGGAGACGGCCACGTTCAGCACGAAGGTGTCATGGTCGGCATCGAAGTTGATGATGGTGTCGTGGCCGCGGCCGGTGGAGTCGGTCACGTCGCTGAAGACGAAGCGGTCCTTGGAGCCGCCGCCGGTCATGCTGTCCACGCCGAGGCCGCTATCGAATGTGTTGTGTCCGCCACCGCCGATCAGCGTATCGGCGCCCGGGCCGCCATCGAGGATCAGGTTGCCCAGCGTGGCGCTGCCGTCGAATGTCAGAGAATCGGCAGCGTGCAAGCCAAGCCCATCGACCGTCAGCGTGCTTCCGGCGCCCAAGTTGGCCGGCGACAGAGTCAAATCGTAGCTGTGCCCGCCTTGCACGACGATGCCCTGGATATTCTGCAGCGAGTCGGCGCCGAAGGTGAGGCCGCCGGAATAGTCGCCGTTCAGCGAGATCGTGTTGTGGCCCGTGCCGCCGTCGATCACGTCGGTGCCGTTGAAATTCGCGCCGAACGAGAACAGGTCGTTACCGCCGCCGCCGTTGAGTGTGGCGCCGCTGCCCGCGCCGTGGAACACGTCATTGCCGGCGCCGCCGGTGACAGTCGCGCCCGGTGCCTTGCCGAGCATGAAATCGAACTTGCCGTCTGTTTCCGCCGATCCGTCGAACGTCAGCACGCCGCCCGCGGTCATTGGTTTGGCATCGACCGTCAGCGTGTGATTGGCCGCGACGGTCCCATCCGCGGTTGTGATGTTGTAGTCGTGGGCGCCGTTCAGAACCAGAGCGCTGATGCCCACCAGCGTATCGCTGCCGAGCACGAGGCCGGCGCCATAGTTTCCGTCGAGCACCGCGGTGTTGTGTCCGCCGCCGCCATTGATGCTGTCCTGCGCATCCAGTGTACCGCCGAGCATGAACTTGTCGTTGCCGGCCTCGCCTAGAACGCCGTTATTTCCGCTGCCTTTGGTGAGATCGAAGGTGTCGTTGCCGGCGAAGATTGCGTTCAGCAAGCCGCTGGCGTTGTCCGTCTGGAGGAAATGGTCGAAGGTCTGGACGGGAAGCTGCATGGTGCTGATTGCCTGACGCGAACCGTCCGACGCGACCGCAACCAGGCGCGTGATCGTTCCGGACGTCGGCAGGGTCGAGCCGCTGCCGCCCGAGAACGTTCCGAACAGCGCATAGGTCGTGCCGTCGGTTGCGTGGATGATGACTTCGCTGGATGTATTTGTTGTAATGTCCCCGTTGGCGATCGTGGAAAGATCCAGTGTCGACATGTCGTTGCTGCCGTTTACGAAAAACCTGGCCATAACATTATTCCTCGCTTTTTAATCTGTGCCGCCCAGCCTAGATAAGCTGGATTCGCAGGTTGCGTTCCAAAGGTTCCGCAAATCCGCCGAATCTTGTTGAAGGCGTTGAAGCGGCCTCAACGGAAGCGATAGAGGTCGCGATCCGGGTCGGGGTGCCCGAGCAGGCGGCGTGAAACAAGCTGTGCGGCGATGAAGCTATAGATGGTGCCGTTGCCACCCACCCCCATCGCGACGGTGCAATTGGGCATGCCGGGCACGTCGTCGATGATGGGAAGCCCGTCGGCGCTTTCGCCGAATGCGCCGGCCCAGACCCTGCCGTCGGCGAACACGGCGGTCGGCAGTAGGGTCTTGAGCTTCTTTTTCAGGCGCTCGCGCTTCAACTCCATCGCGGATGTCCTGTGCGCCGGCGAGTCGCTATCTTCATCCTCTCCGCCGACCAGGATGCGCCGATCCGGCGTTGTGCGCAGATAGAGATACGGATCGGACGCCTCCCATATCAGCGTCTTGTCGAGCCAGGCCGGATAGAAAGCGTTCGGTTGCGAAGCCATCGCCCAGCTCGAGACGATCTTGACGCCCTTGCGCGGCACGCCTTTCAGCAATTCATAGCCGGTGCAGAACACGCAATGGCGGGTTTCGACGAATTGCTCGCCGGCGGCGAGCACGACGCCGTGCTTGGTCGCCAACACATCCTTGATTTGCACCGGCGCATAGATCGCCGCGCCCGCCGCGACGGCACGGCGAAGCAAGCCGGCCGCCAGCCGCACCGGATCGGCG
>DATNNS010000239.1:0-3786 GCA_035601715.1 Rhizomicrobium sp. | reverse complement strand
TCGGGCGGCAACTTCCACGCCGAGCCGGTCGCCATCGCGGCCGACGCGCTCGCCATCGCGATCGCGGAGATCGGCGCGCTGTCGGAGCGGCGCATCGCGCTCTTGATCGATAGCTCGCTGAGCGGCCTGCCGCCGTTCCTCGCGGCGGAAAGCGGCGTCAATTCCGGCTTCATGATCGCCCATGTCACGGCCGCGTCGCTGGCGTCGGAGAACAAGTCGCTGGCCCATCCGGCTTCCGTGGATTCGCTACCGACCTCCGCCAACCAGGAAGACTTCGTTTCCATGGCGACCTTCGCGGCGCGCCGGCTGACGGGGATGAACAGCAACACAAGTTATATTCTCGGCATCGAGCTGCTCGCCGCGGCCGAAGGTCTGGAGTTCCACCGACCCCTGAAAAGTTCTCCAACGCTGGAGACGGCGCATGCGAAAATCCGCCGCGCCGTTCCGCGCATCGACCGCGACCGCTTCTTCGCGCCCGCCATCGAGGCGGCGCATGGATTGGTAACCGGGCGGTCGTTCGAGGCGCTGCTATCGGGCTTGCCGCTGCCCTCCGCCCGATAAATCCGACCGCGACGTGCCGGTTTCGGGGCGAGCAAACACCGTGCTCTTAACGCTTTAGGAAATCTTTGACTCGATGATGCGCCGTGCCCTGACGATCGGCGTAACGCGTTGACACCGCAGGGAGACTCATTGACGGTCCCGCTGACTTTGGGGGCGCACCGTTGTTCAGCAGGCGGAGCTAGCGGGTTTCATGTGGTCTTACGCTGTCCGACGCTTCCTGGGCGCGATCCCCACATTGTTCATCATCATCACGCTTGCCTTTTTCATGATGCGCATCGCGCCGGGCGGACCGTTCGACAGCCAGCGCCGGCTGCCGCCCGAGATCGAACACAACATCGAGGTCGCCTACAACCTCGACAAGCCGGTCTACGAGCAATACTTCATCTATCTGGACCGGTTGGCGCATTTCGATCTCGGACCGTCGTACAAGAACAAGGATTTCACCGTCACCCAGCTGATCGCCGACGGCTTGCCGGTGAGCGCGACCCTGGGCATTTCGGCGATGCTGCTCGCGATCTCGCTGGGCATCACATTCGGGACTGTCGCCGCGCTCAACCAGAACCGCGCGACGGACTACAGCGTGATGTCGCTCGCCATGATCGGCATCACGATCCCGAATTTCGTTACCGCGCCCATCCTCACGCTCATCTTCGGCGTCTACGGCCTGCATCTGTTCGGACTCGACCTCACCCTGCCCGTCGGCGGCTGGAACGGCGGCGCGGTCCGCAACATGATCCTGCCGGTGATCGTGCTGGCGCTGCCGCAGACCGCGATCATTTCCCGGCTGGTGCGCGGCAGCATGGTCGAAGTTCTGCGTTCGAACTATGTGCGCACCGCGCGGGCCAAGGGCCTGCCCAACCGGCTCGTCGTCTTTCGCCATGCCCTGCGCGCCGCGCTGCTGCCGCTGGTGAGCTATCTCGGGCCGGCCATCGCGGGCGTGCTGACGGGATCGCTCGTCGTGGAGACGATATTCGGCATTCCGGGCATCGGCCGCTATTTCGTCAACGGCGCGCTCAATCGCGACTACACGCTGGTGATGGGCGTGGTCATCTACTACGCCACCTTCGTCATCCTCCTGAACCTGCTGGCCGACATCCTCTATGCCGCTCTCGACCCGCGCGTGAGATACGACCGATGAGCAACGCGCTCGTCTCAACCGCAAAAGAAGAGCTGATGGAGCGCGTCCTCGACGTGAAGGGCCGCAGCCTGTGGATCGACGCACGGCGCCGGCTGCTGGGAAACCGCGCGGCCCTCACCGGCATCGTCATTCTGTCCGTCGTCGCGCTGCTGGCGATTTTCGGCCCCCTCCTTTCGCCCTATGCCTACGACCACATCGACTACAGCGTGGTGCAATGCGCGCCGGACTGGTGGCCGGGCAGTGAGGGAGTTCGCAATGCGGGCGGCCAACACTGGTTCGGCACCGACGATCTCGGCCGCGACCTTTTCGTGCGTGTGCTCTACGGCGCGCGCGTTTCGCTGGCAGTCGGCCTGATTGCGACGCTGGTGAGCCTGGTGATCGGCGTGGCCTATGGCGCCTTCGCCGGCTTTATCGGGGGCCGGCTCGACGAGATCATGATGCGCTTCGTCGATGTGCTCTACTCGTTGCCGTATATTTTCCTCGTCATCATTCTGATGGTGGTCTTCAACCGCAACTTCTTTCTTCTTTTCCTCGCCATCGGCGCCGTCGAATGGCTGACCATGGCGCGGATCGTTCGCGGGCAGACGCTTTCCATCAAGCAGAAGGAATTCATCGAGGCGGCGCGCGCCGCGGGCGTGAATACCTTCACCATCATCCGGCGCCACGTGATCCCCAATGTGTTGGGACCGGTCGTCGTCTACGTCACGCTGACAGTGCCGACGGCGATCCTGGCGGAGAGCTTCCTGTCGTTTCTCGGGCTGGGCATCCAGGAGCCGCTGACATCCTGGGGCGTGCTGATTTCCGAAGGCGCCAACCAGATGGAAACCGCGCCGTGGATGCTGATCTTCCCGGCCGCGTTCATGGCCGTGACCCTGTTCTCTTTCAACTTCATCGGTGACGGGCTCAGAGACGCCCTCGATCCGAAGGACCGCTAGAATGGCCCCGCCCGTCCTGCAGGTGCGAGACCTCGACGTGCGCTTCGCCACGCATGACGGCGAAGTGCATGCCGTCAAGAAGGTCAGCTTCGACATCGGCGAAAGCGAATGCCTGGGCGTGGTCGGCGAATCCGGCTCCGGCAAGAGCCAGCTTTTCCTGGCAACCATCGGCCTGCTGGCCGGCAACGGCCGCGCGACGGGAAGCGTCAAGTTCCGCGGCGAGGAAATCCTGGGCATCAGGCAGTCGCAGCTGAACCACCTGCGCGGCTCGCGGATCACGACTATCTTCCAAGATCCGCTCACCTCGCTCACGCCCCACATGACGATCGGAACCCAGATCATCGAGGCGCTGCGCATCCATCAGCGCGTGTCCTATGGCGAAGCATTGAAGCGCGCGACCGAGATCCTCGATCTGGTGCGCATCCCGGAAGCGCGCAACCGGATGGCGCAATATCCGCATGAGCTGTCCGGCGGCATGCGCCAGCGCGTGATGATCGCGATGGCGACGGTCTGCGGTCCCGACCTGCTGATCGCCGACGAGCCGACGACGGCGCTCGACGTGACGGTTCAGGCGCAAATCCTGGACATCATGCGCGACCTGAAGAAAGAGCTGAAGACCGCCATCGTGATGATCTCGCACGATATGGGCGTGATCGCCGGCACCGCCGACCAGGTGCAGGTTATGCGCGAGGGCGAGATCGTCGAAGCCGGCTCGGTGGAAGACGTCTTCTATCGTCCACAGCACGACTATACAAAGACGCTTCTCGACGCGATGCCGCGCATCGACAAGCCGATACGGGCCGGCCATGAGGCCTTGGCGCCGATTTCCTCGATCGGCGCGGAACACGAGCTGCTCGATGTCGAGGACCTGAAGGTCTATTTCCCGATCAAGGTCGGGGGCTTCCCGTTTCGCCAGACCAAGCCACTGCGCGCCGTCGACGGCGTGAGCTTCAATCTGCGTCAGGGCGAGACGCTGGGGATCGTGGGCGAGTCGGGTTGCGGCAAGTCCACGCTCGCGCGCGCGATTCTAAACCTGCTGCCGAAGACGGACGGGACCGTCGTGTGGTGCGGCAAGGACCTCGGCCCGCTCTCGAACACGGAAATCCGCCTGCTGCGCAGCGAATTCCAGATCGTGTTCCAGGATCCGCTGGC
>DATNNS010000238.1:0-2171 GCA_035601715.1 Rhizomicrobium sp. | reverse complement strand
GAGCCGGAGAAAGTGGCGCGGCTGCTGAAGACCATCCGCCGCCATCTCGGCCACCGCATCGCCTTCGCGGTGGAAGACGCCAAGATCGCGCTCAGCGAGGCGCAACCGTTTTCGATCCCGCTCGATTTCCTGGAGAGCGGGCTGGGCGCCGAGACGACGCAAGCCCGCTTCGAGCACGCTATCCGCGACCGCCTCGCCAAGCTCACCGCCGTCGCCGCCGACTGCGTCTCGCGGGCTGGGGTTCGTCCCGACCAGATCCAGACGATCTTTTTCACCGGCGGCTCGAGCCGCGTGCCCTCCGTCCAGTGCGCGATTTCCCGCGCGGCACCGCGAGCGCGCGGAACGACCGGTTCGGATTTCCTTTCCGTAGCGCTGGGACTGACGCGGGAAGCACAAAGGAGGTTCGGATAATTCTGCACCTCCCCCTTGTGGGGAGGTCGAAAAAGCGGCGAGCATAGCGAGCCGGTTTTTCGGGTGGGGGCCACGCGCGCGGCCTCCCCCCACCCGAAAAACGCAAAGCGTTTTTCGACCTCCCCGCCAAGGGGAGGTAAAAGGAAACAACCATGACCATCCGCACGCCTCTCTGCGACATGCTTGGCATCCACTATCCCATCATGCTCGCGGGCATGGGCGGGGTTTCTTATGCGGAGCTTTGCGCGGCGGTGTCGAATGCCGGCGGCTTCGGGTGCCTTGGAATGGCGGGACGTTCCCAGAAAGAGATCGCGCAGGAGATCAAGAAGGTTCGCGATCTCACCGACAAGCCGTTCGGCGTCGATCTGCTCGCCGCCGTGCCAGAGTCGCTCGAGCGGACGGCCGACATGATCATCGAAGGTGGGGCTGCGGCATTCATCTCCGGGCTCGGCGTGCCGCCGCCGCATCTGGTGAAGAAGTTTCACGATGCCGGCCTCAAGGTGATGAACGTCAACGGCACCGTGAAGCATGCGCGTTCGGCGCAAGCCGGCGGGCTCGACGCGGTGGTGGCGCAGGGCACCGAGGCCGGCGGCCATACCGGGCGGATCGCCGGCATCGCGCTCATTCCGCAGATCGTCGATGCCGTGAAAATTCCCGTGATCGCGGCGGGCTCGATCGTCGATGGCCGCGGCCTCGCCGCGGCGCTGGCGCTCGGCGCGCAGGGCGTGTGGATGGGGACGCGCTTCATCGCCTCGCGCGAGGCCCATGCCGGCGAGCTCTACAAGCAGGTGATCGTGGACGCCTCCGACGAGGACACGATCGTGACGCGCTCCTATTCCGGCAAGCCGATGCGTGTTTTCGCGAACGAATGGACGGCGGATTGGGAGAAGCGGCCGCAGGACATCCAGAAATTCCCGGCCCAGGCGATGCTGTCGTCGCAGGCCGGCGTGATGGGCGGCATCGGCGGACAGATCGAAGGGCTCAGCCGCGAACGCTCCGCCTTGGCGATGGGTCAGGGCGCGGGCGCGATCCACGACGTGAAATCGGCGGGCGAGATCGTGCGCGACATCATGGCCGAAGCGGAAGCGGTTATCGCGCGGATGGCGAAACAGGCGGCGCGCTGATTTAGAACATCTGCCAGATCAGGTGTCCGAACACGACCAGGCCGAACGTCGTGATGACGACGCCGGAGACGCGGTTGATCCAGGTCATCACGCCTTCGTTGATCTTGGCGTGGAACAACCCGGCGACCGTCGTCAGCGTGAACCACCAGGTCGTCGAGCCGGCGGCGACGCCCACGATCAGCAGGATCGCGCCGAAATAGCTCGCCCGCCCGCCGACGAGACCCGCGACGCCGGCGAACATCGCGGTGAAGGCGAGAAGCGTCGCCGGATTGGTGATGGCGAGCGCGAAGGTCGACGCCATCGCGCGCACCAGCGTGGAGGCGTCCTGCTCCTTCACCTTCAGCTTGTCGTCCAGGCGAAGCTGCGGATGGGCGACGAAGGTGCGGACGCCGAAGATCAGCAGCATCGCCCCGCCGGCGATCTGCAGGAAGGTGGAATGGCTCTTGATCAGCTGGGCGATGGCGGTGAAGCCGAAGCCCACGATGGTGGCGAACACGACATCGGCGGTCGCCGCCCCCAGCCCCGACAGGAAACCGTGCAGCGGCCCATACGCGAAGGTGCGGCGCACGCAAAGCAGATTGACGGGGCCGATCGGCACCGCCGCGATGAGCCCGATGACGAACCCCGAACCGATCA